>JAFAZC010000111.1 GCA_019239965.1 Kutzneria sp.
TGAGAGATAGTCGCCGGCAAGTGCGAGACCATTCTGCCGTCCGGTGAATCGACTGCCCGCGGCGTAGTAGTCGAACGTCGTGCTGCTGCGGTGGCTCACCCGGTAGACAATCACCAGCGTTATCGCGACGAAAATCGCGAATACGCTGACGTTGAGTCCCGTGTTCCCAATGTTGGTTTCGGCGAGATCAGTGATCATCCCTGAACGACTCCAGCCTGTCGCCTAATCTCGTCGATTTGCGGATCGATAACGTGCTTCGCGAAGTGATAGTAGAGGAATGACCCTGTCAGGACGCCGACGATTTGCACGATACCGAGGACTAGTCCTACGTTTATCTTTCCCAGAAGTTGAATGGTCATAATCCCTGGCGCATAGTCAACGAACAGTACGTACGCCATGAACCAGCAGGAAAACGCTGTCAGCGTCAGGAATGTGACCCGGCGGTGACGGCGGCGGAGCGCGACGAATTGTGGACTCGCCTGAATAGCCACGAAGTCGACTCGGCCCTGGAGGGTACTGCCAGTGGAGTAGTCGGTGGCACCGGGGCGCGCCGGGGGTGACTCTCCGTTCAGGCTTCGGGGATGCGAAGAACCTAGCGCTCGAGTACGGGATCGAGCCGAACGTAACAAGGTGTCTCCCGAAGACCTCGTTTCGGCACGCCGACCGCGCAGGTCGGCCCGGGTAGCCGAACACTAAGTCATAGCGAACGATGGACGCAATGTGCCCATCGTTAACATAGACACTCTTGTAACGCAGTGTTCCTAGTCTTGGGATCCGAATGGCCCAGCCGCCGATACTCTTCACAGGGTCCGGCTTCGCTTTCGAGGCTCGGCCAGACTCGTCGGACCGCACCGAGTGGTCCTGTCACCGCAGTGTCTGGCAACCTCGGCCATGGGTGATCCGTCCAAGGAACGTGAGGTGAGGTGAATCGTGGGTTCGCGGCGCGGACGGCTGCTGATTCTGCTGGGACTGACCGGTTCGCTGGTGGTCTCCTGCACCAACTCGCCGCCACCGCCGCTGGTCACCACACCGCCGGCTCGGACAACCCCGTCGCGCCCTGTCGACTACACGCAGGTCGTCGTCGGCGTGGACAGCGTGGCTGGCGGCTACAACCCGCATCTGCTCGCCAACCAGACCCTGGTGGCGCGAACGCTCGGCGAGCTCGTATTGCCCTCGGTCTTCCACGCCGGTCCCGATGGGACACCCCAACTGGACCAGGGCCTCATGGTCTCCGCGGAGGTCACCAAGGCCGAGCCGTACACAGTCACCTACACCATCCGCAAGGAGGCGGCCTGGAGCGACGGTCCCCCCATCGCCGCGGAGGACTTCGCCTACCTGTGGCAGAACATGCGGTCCCAGCCGGGAGTCGCCGACCCGGCCGGCTACCGGCTGATCACCAGCGTCTCCGGACGCGCCGATGGCCGGATCGTCGACGTCACGTTCAGCAGGCCCTATCCGGGCTGGCGGTCGTTGTTCAACGACCTTCTGCCCTCGCACGTGTTCAAGGACGCGCCAGGGGGATGGGCCCGGGCGCTGACCGAGGCCTTTCCCGTTGCCGGAGGCCCGTTCTCGATCAGATCCGTCGATCCCGAGCGCCGGGAGATCGTCCTGGAGCGCAACGACCGCTACTGGGGCACGTCGACCAAACTCCAGCAGGTGATCCTGCGCGGCTCCGCGCAGGCGGACATGGTGTCGGCCATGCGCACCGGGGATGACCAGCTCGCGGTGCTGGGACCGACCAAGGCGACCTATGACGGTCTGGTCGGGCTCGGCAAGGCGATCGAACTGTCCGTGGCACCAACTCCGGTCGTCGTCGACCTGCTGCTGCGTCAGAACAGCCCGCGACTGTCCGACCCACGGCTCCGTGCGGCGGTGGCCGCGGCGATCGACCGGGACGCGCTGATCACCATCGGCTCGGCCGGCGGCCCCGACAGCCAGTTGCGCGCCGACTCACCTGTGCTGGCACCCTCGCGACCCGGCTTCACACCGTCGATTCCCGCGCAGGGTTCGCCCGCGAAGCCGGAACCCGACGCGGTGAAGCGACTGCTCACCGCAGCCGGCTACGCCGAGGTCAACGGTGCCTGGCTCAGGGACGACCGTCCGTTGAGTCTGGTGATCGGCGCGCCTGGGGATCGGACGCCGTACGCCGCCGTCGCCAAGGCGGTCCAGCAGCAGCTGACCGCGGTCGGCATCGGCAGCAGGATCATCGACACCGGCGGCGACCAGCTGTTCGATCAGGTCCTGACTACGACCACGACTCCGACCAGCACCGACGCCACCCGCCCCGCCGAATCGGACAGCACGGTGGACGTCGCCGTGGTCCCACAGTCGGTCGGCGGTGATCCGGCGACCGTGCTCGCCTCCACCTTCGGCTGCCCCGTTGCCTTGGCCGACGGCACGGTGCCAGCGGCCAATCCGGCGGGATTCTGCGACCGGGACCTCCAACCCGTCATCGACGCGGCACTGACCGGGGCGATGCCGCTTTCGGAGGCCCTCGCCACTGTCGAGCCGGCGCTGTGGCGGCAACAGGTGGTCATCCCGTTGTTCCAGCTCGCCGACGTACTCGCCACCCGCCCGGAAATCGTCGGTGTGACCGTGGGCCCCCCGTTGGTCGGCCCGTTCGCCGGAGCGGCGGGATGGACAAGAATCGCCCGGCGCTGAGCCGTTCGGGTTATTCGGCGGCGTTAGCCATTGTTTCGATTACGAATATCAACTCTTGACGTTTCTTCACCCATTCGAGTAATAGCTGTCTCGACCCGTGACGAACTGATTGCTAACCGCTGTCATCGGATCACCCTTTGGTCACGATCGCTTCGCGAGCAGTGACCTCAAGGTATTCAAGTTCCTACCGTCACTGGCACGGCGCCTACGGACGAGTAGCTTGTGATGCGCCAGTGGTCCTGGACGTGCGGCGACCCCTACGCCTGGTCGCGTCCATCCCCGTGCTAGGAGGGCACGTACCCATGAGGAGATCCAAGGCAGTCTCCGCGCTCGCGCTGGCCGCCGGTGCCGCGCTCGTCCTGACCGCCTGCGGCGGTGGCGGTGGCGGGGGCGGGGGTGGCGGTGACGTCACGCAGAACGCCGACCCCGGCGCGATCGGTGGCCAGGACCAGGTCTTCCACCGGCCGCAGGTTCCGGACATGGGCGAGGTCGATACCGTCGTCGAGGAGAACTTCCACAACTACAACGACATCCTCGGAGCGACGCACAACGTCGCGAACATCGTCGGTACGATCCAGATCCTGCCCTCCCCGTACTACACGGATCTGGTGGACGGCAAGCTTGTCGTCAAGGTCGACGGCGATCTGATGGACTCCATCAAGGTGACCTCGACCAGCCCTGAGGTCATCGTCTGGAAAATCAACCCCAAAGCGGTGTGGTCCGACGGCGCGCCGGTGGATTGCCACGACTTCTATTTGCGGTGGCTGGCCAGCGCCAGCAAGGCCAAAGACTCCGCCGGCGCCTCCCTGTGGGATACGGATCCGACCGGATACGAGAACATCTCCAAGGTCGAGTGCTCGGACAACAACAAGACAGTGACCACCACGTTCTCCACGCCTTTCGCCGACTACCGCGCCCTGTACTCCACCGGTGGTAGCGACAATCTGATGCCCGCTCACGTTCTGGAACAGAAGACAGGCATCGCCGACATCACCAAGGTCACCGATGACGACAAAGCCGCGGTCAAGAAAGCCGCGAACTTCTGGACGAAGGGCTGGCTGAAGTTCGACAAGGACGTCGACCTGTCCGCCGGCCCCTACGTCATCACCCAGAGCGACCTGACCAACCTGACCGTGCTGGAACGCAATCCCAAGTGGTGGGGCCCGAAGGGCGGGCCGTCCAAAATCGTCATCAAGACCAATACCGACGCGGCGTCGGCCGCCCAGCAGTTGCAGAACAAGGAAGTCCAGGTCATCGCTCCGCAGGCGGACAACAACGTGGCGCAGACGCTGAGCCACGACCAGACCTACACCACCTACGCCGCCGGCGGCCAGACCTTCGAGCATTGGGACTTCAACCTCGCCGACCCGATTCTCAAGGACATCGAGGTCCGCAAGGCGCTCGCCCAGTGCACGCCGCGTCAGGGCATTGTGGACAACCTGGTCAAGGACGTGCTCCCGGACGCAAAGCCGCTCGGCAACCTGGTCTTCATGCCCAACGAGGTCGGCTACAAGGACAACTACGCGGATCTGAAGGGCACCACCGGACAAGCCGGCGACGCGGGCATCGCCGAGGCGAAGAAGATCCTCGAGGCTGACGGCTGGAAACTTGGATCGGACGGCATCTACGCCAAGAATGGCACGCGGCTGACCGTCAAGATCGGACACAAGATCGTCCAGCGCCGGGCCGACACCGTCCGTCTGATCCAGGCGGCCTGCCGGCAGGCCGGGGTGGACATCCAGGACGACCAGGCCGCCGACTTCAACGACAAGCGGCTGCCGGCCAGCGAGTACCAGTCCGCCCTGTTCGCCTGGGTCGGCCAGCCCAACAAGGCCGGCCTGTACGGCAACTACGCGGCCAAGGACGAGGGCGGCGTCGGCAACTACCAGCACCTCGAGGACCGGGCCATGGACAAGGCCTACCGCGAAGCCAACCAGGAGCTGGACTACAAGAAGCGGATCGGCGAACTCAACGCGGTGGACAAGATGATCCACGACGACTACGCGAGCATTCCGCTGTTCCAGCTTCCGGACTTCAGTGCCGCACTGGCGACCATCTCACCGGTGAGCTATGTCGGCGTCGGAGGCGGCGTGATGTGGAACGCCGAACTGTGGCAGAAGAAGCAAGCCCAGTAGGAGGCGGCAAGGCCGCTTTCTGACCGGGGACCGGTGCCGCGTGCATCGGTCCCCGTGCCGGTGTTCCCCGCCGGCCGGCCGTGGCCGGCCGGCGGAGACCGAGGAGGACTTCCGTGTTCCGTTTCATCATCCGCCGGGTGTTGATCTCCATCCCGATGCTGGTACTGGCGTCTTTCCTGTGCTTCGCGCTGACCACGGCGATGGGTGACCCGCTCGGCGAGTGGAAGCTGCAGAAGCCGCGCAGCCCCGGCGAGATCGCCGCCGCGGAGGAAGCGGTGGGCAGCAACAAGCCGTTCCTCGAGCGGTATGGGAACTGGGCCGTGCATTTCGCGGAGGGTGACTGGGGCAAGGAGGTCGTGCCGGGCGACACAGGTTTGGACGTCAAGCCAACCGTGCTGAAAGCCGTCGGCATCACCGCACGACTGGTGATCGCCTCCGAGATCATCGCGTTGCTGCTCGGCATGGCGGTCGGTGTGATCGGGGCGGTGCGGCAGTACTCTGCATTCGACTACACCGCCACCGGTATCGCGTTCACCATGTTCTCGATGCCACTGTTCTGCGTGGCATTGGTGATCAAGAGCCTCGGCATCAACGTGAACGACTGGTTGGAGAAAGTCGGGCTGGGCAGATGGCTCACCACCGCCGGCCCACCGGGCGAAGGCTTCAACGGCAGCCTTGGCCACCAGATCTATCAGTACACCGGCGCCTTCATCCTGCCGACGATCTGTCTGGTGAGTATCCAGTTCGCCCTCTACAGCCGGTTCCAGCGGGCCTCCATGCTCGACGTGCTCAACGCCGACTACGTGCGCACCGCCCAGGCCAAGGGGATTTCCCAGGCGCGGGTGGTGTTCCGGCACGCTTACCGCAACGCGTTGATCCCGATCGCCACCGTGTCCGCACTGAACTTCGGGTCGCTGGTCGGTGGTGCGGTGATCACCGAGACGGTGTTCGGCTGGCAGGGAATGGGCAAGCTGCTCGTCGACTCCATCAACCACCTCGAGCCCTACATGGTGCTCGGGTTCATGATGACCACGGCGGTGTTCATCATCGCCTTCAACCTGATCGCGGACATTCTCTACGCTTTCCTTGACCCAAGGATCCGCCTTGACTGACGCCATCATCTCCGTCGTGAACCCGGTCTCAGAGACGCCGGGGGGCAGCCAGTTCGACTCCGAGTCCGCCCGCAAGCAGTGGCAGGTGGTCCTGCGTCGTTTTCTGCGCCACCGGGCCGCCGTCGCCGGATCCGCGTTGTTCGCCCTGCTGGTCCTCTTCGCCTTCCTCGGCGGCTACGTCTGGAAGTACGACTACCACCAGGTCCAACTCGGCAGATACCTTCCGCCCAGCGGGGAACACCCGTTCGGCACCGGACACCTCGGCGAGGACATGCTGGCCCAGATCATCAGGGGCACCCAGTTCTCGCTGCAGATCGCGGTCATCGTGGCGGTGGCGGCCACCGCCATCGGAGTGGTCCTCGGCGCCATCGCGGGATACCTGCGTGGCTGGGTGGACAGCCTGGTCGGCAGGGCAATCGACCTCGTCCTGGTGCTGCCGCCGTTCGTCATCGCCGCGGCCCTGACACGCAGCACCTTCCTGCTCGAGGCCACCAAGGCGGGCAGCCAGGCGAGCAACTGGCTTCTCGTCGCCATCTACATCAGCCTCATCAGCTGGATGTCGATCGCGAGAACCGTGCGCGGGATGGTGCTCTCGCTGCGCGAGAAGGAATTCGTGGAGGCAGCCCGCGCGCTCGGCGGATCGACCCTGCGCATCGTGTTCCGGCACATTCTGCCCAACACCGTGGACGTCATCATCGTCAACGCCACCTTGACCATCGCACAGGCCGTGTTGCTCGAGGCGGCGCTGTCCTTTGTCGGTCTCGGCGTGCAGCCTCCCGACAGCTCGCTCGGCCTGCTGATCAACCAGAACAAGAACGACCTGACCCTGCATCCATGGCTGTTCGTCATCCCGTTCGTGTTCATCGTGGCGATCTCGCTGTCGGTCAACTTCATCGGCGACGGCCTTCGGGACGCCTTCGATCCGAGGCAGAAGAGGGTGAGGGCGTGACGGCAACCAACGGGTCGGATCCGTTGCTGGCGGTGCGGGATCTCTCGGTGGACTTCGGCACCGAGGACGGTGTCGTGCACGCCGTGCGCAACGTCTCGTTCTCACTGGACGCCGGCGAGGTCCTCGGCGTGGTCGGCGAGTCCGGTTCGGGCAAGTCGGTGTCCTCGATGGCGATCATGGGCCTGCTGCCGAAGACCGCCGAGGTCACCGGCTCGATCCGGTTCCGCGGCGAGGAACTGGTCGGCCTGAGCTTCCGGGAGATGCGGCCGTTCCGGGGCAACGGCATATCCATGATCTTCCAGGACCCGATGACCTCGCTGAACCCGGTGTTCACCGTCGGCTGGCAGCTCGCCGAGGCGTATCGGGCACACCACGAGGTGTCCAAGAGGGTGGCGCTGGCCAAGGCCGTCGACATTCTGGAGCTGGTCGGCATCCCACAGCCGGACCGGCGGGCGGCACAGTATCCGCACGAGTTCTCCGGTGGCATGCGGCAGCGGGCGATGATCGCGATGTCGATCATCAACGATCCCGACGTGATCATCGCGGACGAGCCGACCACGGCGCTGGACGTCACGGTGCAGGCACAGATTCTCGAGACCCTGCTGCGGATCAGGAGCGAGACCGGCGCGGCCATCATCATCATCACGCACGACCTCGGCGTCGTGGCCGGAATGGTCGATCGGGTGCAGGTCATGTACGGCGGCACCGTGGTCGAGTCCGGCACCGTCGACGATGTCTTCGAAACGCCGAGGATGCCCTACACCGTCGGCCTGCTCGGCTCCATGCCCAACCCCGAACTGCTCGGCAAACGGCTCACCCCGATCACCGGCGCGCCGCCGTCGCTGATGAACCTGCCTAACGGTTGCACCTTCAACCCGCGCTGCCCACTGGTCGCCGCCGAGTGCCACGAATCGGAGCCCGAACTCAGTGCCACCGGTCAGGAGGCCCATCTGACGCGCTGCCACCGGTGGATCGAGCTGACGCAGGTGCCCGATCCGCGGACACTGTTCACCCACACCGAGATCGGTGCGGACGAGGATCCCGACCAGTCGGCCCAGCAGCATCAGGCTGTCGGGTCGAACCAGACCGTCGCGGACGCCGAGGAGAACCCGGTCGCATGAGCATCCAGGCAGACAACCGACCGACGGTGGAGCCTTCCGACGAGCGGACCCCGCTGCTCCAGGTCACCGACCTGGTCAAGACGTTTCCGGTACGCGGCGGCGGAATCATCCCACGCACTGTCGGGCACGTGCACGCCGTGTCCGGCATCAGTTTCGACCTGATGCCCGGCGAAACACTGGGCCTCGTGGGCGAGTCCGGCTGTGGAAAGTCCACCACCGGCAGGGCCATCCTGCAGCTGTACAAGCCGACGTCCGGCTCGGTCCGCTTTCAGGGCAAGGAGCTGACCACGCTCGGCGGACGGGCCATGCGCACGGTCCGGCGGGATATGCAGATCGTGTTCCAGGATCCCTACGCCTCACTGAACCCGCGCTGGTCGGTCAACGACATCGTCAGCGAGCCGTTCCGGATCCACGGCGCGCGGGAGGCCGGCGCCAAGCGGGCACAGGAACGCGTCAACGAGCTGATGCGACTGGTCGGGCTCAATCCGGAGCACCGCAATCGCTACGCGCACGAGTTCTCCGGCGGGCAGCGTCAGCGCATCGGCATCGCGCGCGCACTCGCGCTGAACCCGAAGCTGGTGGTGCTCGACGAACCCGTGTCGGCTCTTGACGTCTCGGTTCAGGCCGGCGTGGTCAACCTCCTCGAGGAGCTGCAGGACGAGCTGGGCCTGTCCTATCTGTTCGTGGCGCACGACCTCTCCGTAGTGCGGCACATCTCCGACCGGGTGGCCGTGATGTACCTCGGCAAGATCGTGGAGATCGGGCCGCGTGAGGAGATGTACGCCAAGCCGATGCATCCGTATACCCAGGCCCTGCTGTCCGCGGTCCCGGTGCCCGATCCGAAACGCGAGCGGGAGCGTCAGCGCAATCGGATCGTGCTCACGGGTGACGTGCCGAGCCCGGTCAATCCGCCCTCGGGATGCCGGTTCCGGACCCGCTGCTGGAAGGCACAGGACATCTGCGCGACCGAAGAACCCGAGCTGAAACGGCGTGGCAGCGGCCAGTTGCTGTCCGCGTGCCACTTCGCCGAGGAGCAGCAAACCAGCTGAGCCCGTGACTTTTCCGGCTCGACGCAACGTCGTCGTCCTCCGCGCGTCTATAGTTAAGAAGGTTTCCTTACGAACTATGGACGGGACGCAGTATGAAGACCGTTGGCAAAACCGGCCACTGTCGTGGCTGTGACGGCTGTCGCGCTCTTGACCGGCACGGCCGGTGTCCGGGCGAGCACCGCCGGAAACGACCCGAGGTGGAGTGGTGACGGAGGAAGACTCCACAGAGCGGGAAAGGTCTTGACGCCGATACCGACTCTGCCGACAACAACGGCACGAAAGTCCAACTCTGGGACCGCGACTAACCAGGGTCTCACTTCACCAACTGACCAACTCTGAACCCAAAGGACGACAACCTCATGAAGAAGTCGACAAAACTCGCCGTCATCATCGGTACCACAGCCGTATCTCTCACTGTCGCGGCCACGGGCGCGCAGGCCAGCGAGGCGGGGCACTCGGTCTCCTGGATTTACAATGAAGACACCGGCACGTTAGTCAGCAATGGCAAGTGTCTCGACGCCGACCTCGACTCGATCGACAACAACGGCACGAAAGTCCAACTCTGGGACTGCAACGGCAGCACCGAACAACAATGGCAGATCGACGACATCAACGCTGACGGCACCGTCGTTCGTAATGCCATGAGCCAACGCTGTCTCGACGCCGACATTAACTCCATCGACAGTAACGGCACGAAAGTCCAACTCTGGGACTGCGACGGCAGCACCGAACAACAATGGCGTTTCGGCAGGGGCGAATTGCCGTACAACATCACCAACCTCGCATCCCACGACGCCGGCTACGAGCGGTACCTCACCACGCCGCCTTCCGACGATCAGCCTGAGAACGGCACTCCGGTCGGCCTGTGGGGCTGGAACTGACCGGCGCCACCGGCACATCGACCCCTACATGACCTGTTGAGAGGGGCAGGGATCCCGCCAGTGCCAGTGGCGGGATCCCTGTCCGCACTAGCTCCAGGGCGTGCCGCCGGTGAAGTCGCCTGCCAGCGTGTCGTGCACCGAGGTCAGGACCGCGGGATCCGAGACGACAAGGCCCAGTTCCCTGTTCTTGGTCAACGAATAACTGGAGAAGTTCTCCGAGCCGAGGAACACCTGGGCCGACGGGCTGCCGTAGTCGGCGACGATCGCCTTGGCATGGATGTACAGCGAGGCGTCCGCCGCGTAGGTCGACACCTGAACGCCGGCCGCGGTGAGCGCGTCGAACTGGCTGGCGTACTGGTCGGCGGTGTTGGTCATGATGACCTGGACGCGCACGCCGCGCTTCGCGGCATCCTCGAGCGCGGTCACCACGGAGGCCAGCCCCATCTCCTCGTTCTCCACCTGCAGCGTCGACCGCGCGGAACTGATCAGGGCGAGCAGCTTTGTCTGCGAGTCGGTCGGGCTCCACACCAAATCGGCACCGTCGCCCGGGGTGACCGCGTTGTGCGCGAAGTCCGCGGCGAAGACCTGTTCGATCGCGGACACGTCGGCGGGCGCGGTGTCGATCACCGCGAAGTCCCGGCTCGTCGCATAGTACTGACTTGTCAGGTTGCCGGTCATGATCACTGACGTCGTGCCGTCCACGGTCAGCGTCTTCTGATGGGTGGCCGCGTACGCGGTGTCGGCCCACACCACCTGCACGCCGTGGCTGGAAAGATAGGTGAAGCCGGCCTGGTTCTTCGACTTCTCCCGGTTCACGTCCAAAATCACTCGAACCGCCACGCCCCGAGCGGCGGCGTTTCCGAGATCGGTCTCGGCGGTGGTGTCGGTCAGCTCGTACATCGTGAGGTCGATCGAACGCTGTGCCCCGTTAACCAGGCTGTAGACGGCTGAGTAGCCGTCGGTCGGCTCCGTCACGAGTGACACCGATGCCGATGGCACGGCGGACGCGACAGTCGAGCCCAATGCCATGGATGCGACGAGTGGAACGGCCAATAAGTAGCTGCGCGGCATCTCTCGATTGTCCGCCCGGCACAGCAGAAATCCCTTTTTCGAAAATTGACAATTGACATTTCAGCAGCGAAATTTCATATCGTTGGAAGGAACGCCCGGCGCCAACCCAGCGGTGACCTGGGCGGTGGTCAGCACCGACGCCGGTCGCCGCACTAGGCTTGTGCAGTGACACTGACCGCTCCGCCGAGGCTGCTGCTGGTGCATGCGCACCCAGACGATGAAAGCCTGTGCACCGGAGGAACCATTGCCCGCTATGCCTCGCAGGGAGTGCACGTCACCGTCGTCACCTGCACCCTCGGCGAAGAGGGTGAGATCATTCCGACCAGCCTGAACGAGCTGCGCGCGGGTGCCGCCGACCAGCTCGGGGGCTACCGGGTGGGCGAGCTCCGCTCGGCGTGTGCCGCACTCGGCGTGAACGACCACCGCTTCCTCGGCGGGATCGGCCGCTGGCGGGACTCCGGCATGGCCGGTGATCCGGCCAACGGCCACTCGAGGGCCTTCGTCGCCGGCGACCGGGACGAGCAGGCCGCCCAGCTGGCCGAGTTGCTGCGCGAGGTCCGCCCCCAAGTGGTGGTCAGTTACGGCGCCGACGGCGGCTACGGTCATCCCGACCACATCAGGGCCCACGAGGTCACCATGGCGGCCGTCGGTGACGTACCCGAGGTGGCACGCGTCTTCCACACGGTGGCCTCACGGCGCGCCATCGAAGCCGGACGCCACCGGCTGTCCATGATCGACGGCGTACCCTTCCGGACGCCCGAACCCGGCGAACTGCCAACCGTCGACGACTCCGAGATCACCACCGTCGTTGACGTCAGCCGCCACATCCCAGCCAAGCTCAGCGCACTGCGCGCCCACGCGACCCAGGTCAGCGTCTGGCAGAACGGGGAAGGCGCTGGCTGCTACGCACTGTCCAACGGCGTCGCCCAACCAGTTGTCGACGCCGAGTACTACGTGCTGGCGCGAGGACCGGCGGCGGGCGCGGAGGCCGACCTGTTCGGCGGACTCGGCGAGGCAGGCCCGGCCCGATGACCGCCACGGGTGTCCGGATGAGAACAGGCGACTGGATCGTCCTCGCCGCACTCGTGCTGGACGCCGCTCTGCTCGCGGCCGTCGAGCTGGTTTTTCTTCCACTCCGCTTCGACGGCGTCGTCCTGCCGGACCTCGGCGGCTGGCCGTTGCCTGTCACGGTGCTCGTGGCCGCTGTCACCACTCCCCTGCTGGTCCGCTCCGCCGCCAGGCTGACGCCACGTCCGTTGCTCGCTGGCCTCCCCGGTCTCTGCTGGGTGGCCGTCACCCTGTGGCTCGTCGCCGGCGGACCCGATGGGCGGTTCGGCGTCTACCCGGACTGGCGCGCCCTGCTGCTGCTCGCGGCCGGCGCGCTTCCCTCCATGGTCGTGCTGGCAAGGCAGGGTGGGCCGTCCCGAACACACGAGGAGGCAGCACATGGGCGTGCAGCGCAAAGATGACCGGCATTCCGCCGACCCCGTCGAGGCGATCAAGAGCCTGTTCGACGACACCGAGGACGCCGAGCGGCGGGAGTCGTCCGCGCGTCCACGGATGAAGATCGTCGGTGATCTCCGTGACAGCGGCAGGAAGAAGCGCGACAAAGCCTGAACGTCACGTCGTCCCACGGGAACTGTGCGCCTCCCCACACCGCGGCGCGGCTCGATTCCCGGTGAGCGGGACGTACCGTGCTCCTAGAGGCGACCAGGTGCGTCCCGCGTCCGACGGCCAGGGGATACTAACCGTAGGCCGCGCCACCATGAACGTTCGCGGCCGGGAAATGTGAGGAAGAGGAGCAGGAGACCGCAGTGACCTACGTGATCGCAGAGCCCTGCGTCGATTTGCTCGACAAGGCATGCATCGAGGAGTGCCCCGTCGACTGCATCTACGAAGGGGACCGGATGCTCTACATCCACCCCGACGAATGCGTCGACTGCGGCGCCTGTGAGCCGGTGTGCCCGGTGGAGGCCATCTACTACGAGGACGACGTCCCCGACCAGTGGAAGGACTACACCAAGGCCAACGCGGACTTCTTCGACGAGCTGGGCTCACCCGGCGGTGCCGCCAAGGTCGGCAAGGTCAGCGCGGATCCGGACTTCATCAAGGCATTGCCGCAGCAGGCCGCACACGAGTGACGCGCCGACTCCCGGATTTTCCGTGGGATCTGCTGGCCGAGCGTTCGTCCAGGGCGCACGCACATCCCGATGGTGTGGTCGACCTGTCGATCGGAACGCCGGTCGATCCCGTTCCCAACCTGATCTCCGCCGCTCTTGCGGCGGTTTCCGACCAGCCTGGTTACCCGATGACGCACGGCACGCCGCGGTTGCGGCAAGCCGTCGTTGACGCGCTGGCCCGCAGGCACCACATCATCGGGCTCGATCCAACAGCGGTGCTGCCGACCATCGGATCCAAGGAGCTGGTGAGCTGGCTGCCCACCCTGCTCGGCGTGCGGGACGGCGAGCTGGTGGCCATTCCCGAGCTGGGTTATCCAACCTACGAGGTCGGCGCGCGTCTGGCCGGCGCCGAGGTGGTGCGGACCGACGATCCCATCGACCTTGGTCCCCGCCGGCCGAGGCTGCTGTGGGTGAACTCACCGTCCAATCCGACCGGCCGTGTGTCGTCTGTCGCCGAGCTACGCGAGATCGTCACCTGGGCCCGTGCCCGGGACATCGTGGTCGCCTCCGACGAGTGCTACCTGACGCTGCACTGGGGAGGGGACCCAACGGTCGAGCCGGTGTCGGTGCTCGACTCGCGGGTGAACGGCGGCAGCCTTGACGGCCTGCTCGCGGTGCACTCGCTGTCCAAATCGTCTAACCTCGCGGGCTACCGAGCCGGCTTCGTCACCGGTGACCCCGTTCTGGTCGACGGTCTGCTGCGAACCCGCAAGCACGCCGGGATGATGGTGCCCCGGCCCGTGCAGGAGGCCATGACGGCGGCGCTCGGCGACGACCAGCACGTCGCCGAGCAGCGTGCGCGCTACGGGCGCCGGCGCGAAGTACTGCGAGCGGCCCTCACCGGGGCCGGCTTCCGGATCGACCACTCCGAGGCGGGGCTGTACCTCTGGGCGAGCCGCGGCCAGGACGCGTGGTCGACCGTTGACTGGTTCGCCGAGCGGGGCATCCTGGTGGCACCGGGAACGTTCTACGGTCC
>JAFAZC010000072.1 GCA_019239965.1 Kutzneria sp.
GAGTTCGGTGAAGCGGCGCGCCAGGTTCGCCCGCGAGACACCGGTGGCGGCGGCCAGTGCGGCGACCGTCCACGGATGTGCCGGGTTGTTGTGCAACATGCGCAGGGCCCGTCCGACGACTGGGTCGCCGTCGGCTCGATACCAGGCCGGTGCCGCGGCGCCGGCGCGGGAGAACCAGGCGCGCAGTGCGGCGATCAGTACCAGGTCCAGCAGGCGGTCCAGGACGGCTTCCTGGCCCGGTTCGCTCCGCACGACCTCGTCGGCGAGCAGCCGGACGGCGCCGCGATCCCACGTGTCCGTACCCAGCACGAACAGCGGCGGCAGCGCATGCAGGAGTCGATGGCTGACCTCGCTCTCCAGGTGGTACGAGCCGGTGAGCAACACCGTGTCTCCGTCGGGACTGTTCCCCCAGGTGCGCACACCGATGTCGAGATCCTGATAGATCGGCGCACCCAACGATGTTTCGCACCGCTGTCCCGGGTGGATGATCACCTGGGGCGGCGTAGTCGGGGTGTCGGCGACGACGTATGGTTCCGGCCCGCGAAGGACCGCCACATCACCGGCTCGTGCTCGCACGGCGTCGCCGCCTTCGGGCACGATCCAGGCGTCACCGCTGACCATCACGACAACGGTCAGCGGAGCCTCGTCCTGTACCCGCAGCGACCACGGGGGAGCGAGGACCGACCGCAACAGGAAGGCGTTGCGAGCCCGCGGCCCGTCGAGCAGGCTGGCCAGCACGTCCACAGGACAACGATAGACGTTCAGGAATTGTACTGAGTGTTTCAACCATGGAGCGTCTCGGTCAGTCAGGCTTCGCTGACAGCATGACACCACCAGGTCTGGTAACGACCTCGTCGCGCTCATCGCGGTCACGGCTCCGATCATCGGACTGGGCGATGTCTAGCCGGGTGACCGGATTCGCGCTCGGTACCGCGACGGTCTGCACGGGTTTGCTCGCGGGCCTGTACTACGCCTACGTGTGTTCGGTCATGCCGGCGCTGGCACACCTCGACGACCACGTGTTCGTCACGACCATGAACCAGATCAACATCGTGATCGTCAACCCGGTCTTCATGGTGAGTTTCGCTGGCGCGCCACTGGCCACGTTCATCGCCGTACTGGTCCTGCGCCGCTCTCCGGCGTCCGCGGCGATCTGGTGGAGCGTGGCGGGACTTGCGCTCAACGGCATCGGCCTCGTCGTGACGGTCGTGGTCAATGTTCCGCTCAACGACGCGCTGGCCAGCACCGGCGACCGGGCCGTCTTCGAAAGTGATTGGGTGACTTGGACTGTGGTCCGTGCCGTAGCCACGACAGGTGCCTTCGCCTGTCTCGTTGCGGCGCGGACAAGCACCAGCACATCCGCGGTATCCAGCTGACGCGCCACCCGGTCGCGCCGAATGCCTGCGGCCCTGTCACCGCGAGCGCGAGGCCAGCAGCTGGGCCATTCGCCCGAGGTCGACGTTCCCACCGGAGATCACCACGCCGATCCGCCGCCCGGCGACGGCGCCGGGATCGCGGACGGCGGTGCCGAGGAGGGCGGCGAGCCCGAGGCAACCGGACGGCTCGACGACGATCTTCATCCTGGCCGCGAACAGCGCCATCGCCTCGACCAGTTCGGTGTCGGCCGCCGTGACGATGTCCTCGACGTCCCGCTTGATGATCGGGAACGTGTGCTCACCGAGGTGCTGGGTCTGGGTGCCGTCGGCGATGGTGACCGGGGTGTCGATATGCACGATGGTCCCCGTCCGCAGGGACCGGCGCCCGTCGTCGCCGGCCTCGGGCTCGACGCCGTACACCGCGCAGTCCGGTGCGAGCGCCTTGGTCGAGAGCAAGGATCCGGACAGCAGCCCTCCGCCGCCGAGAGGCACGAACACCATGTCCAGCGGACCGGTGTCCTCGAGAAGCTCCTTGACGGCCGTGCCCTGGCCGGCGATCACGTGAGGGTGATCGTAGGGTGGGATCAAGGCCATACCCTTGTCCTCGGCCAGTTCCGCACCGATGCGCTCGCGGTCCTCGGTATAGCGGTCGTAGGTGATCACCGATGCCCCGTAGGCCTGTGTCGCGGCCAGCTTGGTCGCCGGTGCGTCGGTCGGCATCACGACGACGACCGGGATCTTCAGGATCGCTGCGGCCAGGGCGATGGCCTGCGCGTGGTTGCCCGACGAGTAGGCCACGACCCCGGCGGCGCGTTGGTCGGCGTCGAGCAGGGACAGCGCGTTGAGCGCACCGCGGATCTTGAAGCTGCCTGCCCGCTGCAGGTTCTCGGCCTTGAAGAACACCCGTGCGCCCGTTTCGGAGTCGACCAGGCGCGAGGTGAGCAGCGGCGTGCGGTGCACTTCGGATCCGATTCGCTCGGCGGCCGCGACCACATCGCTGTAGGTGGGTGATTCGGTCACGGCGGAACCTCTCTGTCCGGTTTTCCCGGCGGATGTCATGGCGTGAACTCGTCGAGTTCCGCGAGCGCGCGCGCGAGATTGTCGGCGACGCCCTGGCCAAGCAGGCGACTGAACACTGGATTGCCTTTCGCGGCAAGGCGACGGATGCTCTCGCCGCTGGCGGCGACGCGGGACCGCACCACGTCGAAAACCCGGTGATGTCACCGGACCAGCGGTAGGCGTCGAGGAGCCGGCTTAGCCGGCGCGGTCGGGCCTCGAAGTCGGTGAAGCCCTCGGCGGCCACGACGTGTCGGGCATGCAGTGGCACCCAACTAAACGCGGTGAACGCCAGGTCCCACTCGGCGGTGACCGGTGCGGCGAAGTCCCAGTCGAAGAATCCGGTCAGTCCGTCGCGCCAGGCCGCGTCGTAGGGTGCGGCGTCGTTGTGCCCGACGATCAGACCGGGCGACCAAGTGCCGCCTTCCCGCCAGAGGGCATCGGCCGGCGGAACGAAGTCGGCGACGGCCTCGTGGTAGGCGCGCGACCACTGGGCGACCTGGTCGAGGGTTCGGTCGGCGTGCACCCAGTCCGGCCACGGCTTTGTGCTGCCGACCGTTTGTCCGGGGAGGAAGGTGAGCACCTCGCGCCCCTGCTCGTCGATGCCGAGTGGGCGCGGCGCGCCGGCGAAATCCTTGCCCTCCAGGTGGGCGAGCAGAGCATGCACCGCCGGTGTCCAGGGACCAGCGGCGCGGCGGACGGTGTCGCCCACTCTGACCGCGCCGCCGATGTTCCCGCCGTCGAGACGATGTCCCCCCACGCAGTGGATAGTGGCACGGCTTGCCACCGAAGTCAGCGCCTTTCCGTCTGGCGAGGACCGTTGCCGCGGACGGCGGGTGACAGGACTCACCAGAAACCGGTTTGAGTACAGTTGCACTATCGTGCATAGTCATCCGTATGACGGTGCGGGTGGCGGTGGCTGGAGCCAGCGGATACGCCGGGGGAGAGCTCCTGCGGCTGCTGTTGGCCCACCCCGACGTGCGGATCGGCGCGCTCACCGCGGGCGACAGCGCGGGTACCGTATTGGCCCGGCATCAGCGGCATCTGCCACTCTTGGCCGATCGGGTACTCGAAGAGACCACGGCCGAACGGCTCGCCGGCCACGACGTGGTCTTCCTCGCGCTGCCGCACGGCCGCTCGGCGCACATCGCGGCGAAACTCGGCGACGGCGTGCTCGTCGTCGACTGCGGTGCCGACCACAGACTGGTCGACCCGGCGGACTGGCAGCGGTGGTACGGCGGTGAACACGGCGGGACCTGGCCCTACGGCATGCCCGAACTGCCTGGCGCGCGAGCCGAGCTCGTCGGTGCCAAGCGGATCGCCGTACCGGGCTGTTTCCCGACCGCGGCGGCGACCGCGCTCGCGCCCGCCTTCGCCGCGGGAATGGTCGAGCCCGACGCGGTGATCGTCGCGGTCACTGGCACCTCGGGAGCGGGAAAGTCGCTCAGACCGAACCTGCTCGGTTCGGAGGTCATGGGCTCGGTCAGCGCCTATGCGGCCGCCGGTGCGCACCGGCATGTTCCCGAGATCGCACAGTGCCTGCGCAGGGTCGGTGGCCAGCCGGTCACTGTGTGCTTCACGCCCGTACTCGCCCCGATGCCGAGGGGCATCCTCGCCACCTGCACGGCCGCCACCAGACCAGGCGCGGACACGGCCGCCGTGCGTGCCGCCTATCAGAAGGCCTACGCCGACGAACCGTTCGTGCACCTGCTGCCGGCCGACGCCTGGCCGTCGACCGCGGCAACGCTGGGATCCAACGCCGTACACGTCCAAGTCGCCGTCGACAACGACGCGCGCCGGCTGGTCGCGGTGGCCGCCGTGGACAACCTCACGAAGGGCACCGCCGGTGCCGCCGTGCAGTGCATGAACCTCGCGCTCGGGCTGCCGGAATCCACCGGCCTTTCCGTCACGGGAGTAGCGCCATGACGCAGCTGTCCACTGTGGATCGACAAGGCGGCGTGACCGCGCCAGCGGGGTTCCGCGCCGCCGGCGTCGCGGCCGGAATCAAGCCCCCTGGTGTGCTCGACCTCGCATTGGTCGTCAACGACGGCCCACTCGACGTGGCCGCGGCGGTGTTCACCACGAACAAGGTCAAGGCAGCTCCCGTGCTGTGGTCGCGGCAGGCGGTCAGCGACGGCCGCTTGCGCGCGGTGGTACTCAACTCGGGTGGCGCGAATGCCTGCACGGGAGCCGAGGGCTTCCAGGACACCCACACCACGGCGGAGAAGACCGCGGCCGCACTCGGCGTCAGCGCCGCCGACGTGGCAGTGTGCTCGACGGGGCTGATCGGCGAGCGACTCCCCATGGCGGCGGTACTGTCCGGTGTGGACGGTGCGGCGGGCCGTCTCACGGCCACCCGGCAGGCCGGCACCGACGCGGCGACGGCGGTGCTGACCACGGACTCAAGGCCCAAACAGTCCGCGCTGGCGCATCCGGGTGGCTGGTCGGTCGGCGGGTTCGCCAAGGGAGCCGGGATGTTGGCCCCCAACATGGCGACCATGCTGTCGGTGATCACCACGGATGCGGTGGTCGACTCCGCCCTCGCGGACGCGACACTGCGCGCGGCCGTCGGGTTCACCTACCAGCGGCTGGATGTCGACGGCTCCACGTCGACGAACGACACGGTGCTGCTGCTGGCCTCGGGAGCCTCGGGTGTCACCCCGACACCGACGGAGTTCGCCGCCGTACTCGTCAACGTCTGCGACGACCTGGCGCGTCAGCTCCAAGCCGACGCGGAGGGGGTCACCAAGGAGGTCGGCGTCACCGTGCGGGGCGCTGCCACCGAACGGGAAGCCGAGACCGTTGCCCGCGCCGTCGCGCGGGATAGCCTGGTCAAGACCGCCTTCTTCGGCTCGGACCCGAACTGGGGCCGGATCGTGATGGCGGTCGGCAACGCGGACGCCCTCGTCGACCCGGACCGGCTCGACGTCACCGTCAACGGGGTGCTGTTGTGCGAGGGTGGTGTGCGGGCCGCCGACCGGTCACGGGCCGACCTCTCCGGGCCCCAGATCGACGTCGTGATCAACCTGAACGTCGGTCCGGCCGAGGCGACCGTACTGACCACCGACCTGTCGCACGGCTACGTCGAAGAGAACAGCGCGTATTCGTCATGACGGATTCGACGACCGCGCAGGCGGCGGCCAAAGCGGCCGTGCTTGTCGAGGCGTTGCCGTGGCTACAACGCCTGCACGGCGCCGTCATCGTGATCAAGTACGGCGGCAACGCGATGGTCGACGACGCCCTTCGTCGGGCATTCGCGCAGGACATGGTGTTCCTGCGGCTTGCCGGTATTCATCCGGTCGTGGTGCACGGCGGCGGCCCGCAGATCACCGCGATGCTGGCAAGGCTGGGGATCCCCGGCGAGTTCCGCGGCGGCCTTCGAGTGACCACCGCCGAGACGATGGACGTCGTCAGGATGGTGCTTGTCGGACAGGTCGGCCGGCAGCTGGTTGGTCTGATCAATTCCCACGGGCCCTACGCGGTGGGCGTTTCCGGCGAGGATGCCCGGCTGTTCACCGCCCGGCGCCGGTCTGCGATCGTCGACGGCGAACCGGTGGACGTCGGACTGGTCGGCGACGTCGTGGCTGTCGACCCGGACTCCGTGCTCGACCTGATTCGTGCCGGGCGGATTCCGGTGGTGTCCACCGTGGCCCCGGACGTCGACGGCGTCGTGCACAACGTCAACGCCGACACCGCGGCAAGCGCGCTGGCCATCGCGCTGCGGGCGAGCAAACTCGTCATGCTGACCGACGTCGAGGGGCTCTACACGGACTGGCCCCAGCGGTCGTCCCTGCTCAGCAGGATCAGCGCCGACCGGCTCGAGACGCTGCTGCCGGGACTGACCAGCGGCATGGTGCCCAAGATGGAGGCGTGCCTGCGAGCGGTGCGCGGAGGTGTTCCGGCCGCGCACGTGATCGACGGCAGGCTCGAGCATTCCGTGTTGCTCGAAGTGTTCACCGACAAAGGTGTCGGCACCGTGGTGCTGCCCGACCCTGACGAGGAGGAGTGACCGTGACGCGCGTAGCGTCCAACATGGACGGACAAGCTCGTTGGCGTGCCACACTGATGGCGAACTACGGTGTGCCAGGGCTGACCCTCGTCCGAGGCGAGGGCACACGGGTGTGGGATGCCGACGGCAACAGCTACCTGGACCTGTTCGCCGGTATCGCGGTGAACGCACTCGGCTACGGGCACCCCGCGGTCGTCCAGGCCGTCACCGAGCAGATCACCACGCTGCCGCACGTGTCCAACGCCTTCAGCACAGAACCGGCCATTGAGCTCGCCGAGACCCTGGTCGACCTGATCGGGGCGCCCGCGAAAGTGCTCTTCACCAACTCCGGTGCCGAGGCCAACGAGGCCGCGTTCAAGCTCGCCCGGCTGACCGGCCGAAGCAAGATCGTGGCCTGTGAGGGTGCCTTCCACGGCCGCACCATGGGGGCGCTGGCACTGACCGGCCAACCGGCGAAGCGAGAGCCGTTCGAACCGATGACACCCGGCGTCGTGCATGTGCCGTTCGGTGACGTCACCGCGTTGGAATCGGTCGTGGACAGCGACACCGCGGCCGTGGTCCTCGAGCCGATCCTGGGGGAAGGTGGTGTGATCCCCGCGCCCGTCGGATATCTGCACGCGGCACGGGAACTCACCGCGAAGGCCGGCGCGCTGTTGATGCTCGACGAGGTGCAGACCGGCATCGGGCGAACAGGAAGCTGGTTCGCGTTCCACCAGGCGGGTATCACCCCTGACGTGGTGACCCTGGCCAAGGGACTCGGCGGCGGACTGCCTCTCGGTGCGTGTGTCGGCGTCGGCGCCGCGGCCGAGCTCTTCCAACCAGGCCACCACGGCACCACGTTCGGCGGCAACCCGGTGTGCTGCGCCGCGGGCCTCGCGGTGATCCGCACGATCGCCGCGGACGGTCTGTGCGAGCACGCGGCGGTGCTGGGCAAAGACATCGCCAGCGGGGTCGAGGCGCTGAGTCATCCGCTGGTCGGCGGCGTGCGAGGAGCCGGACTGCTGCTGGGCATCTCGTTGCGCGCGCCGGTGTCCGAAGCCGTCGTGTCGGCGGCACGGGCATCGGGCTACCTGGTCAACTACGTGCGGTCCGACTCGATCAGGCTCGCGCCGCCACTGGTGCTCGCCGAGTCCGACGCGAACGCGTTCGTCTCGGCGCTGCCCGCAATACTCGACGCCGCCCTGCCGGACGCGGCGTCGCCGGGGACGGAGTGCTGACATGCCAAGGCACTTTCTTCGCGACGATGACCTGGCACCGGCCGAACAGGCGGAGGTGCTCGACCTCGCGGACAGGTTCAAGGCCGAGCCGCTTGAACACAAACCCCTCGCGGGCAAGTCGATCGCCGCGATCTTCGAGAAGAACTCGACACGGACGCGGCTGTCCTTCGACGTCGGTATCACACAACTCGGCGGGCATCCCGTCGTGATCGACGGACGGAGCATGCAGCTGGGCCGCGAGGAGACCATCGAGGACACCTCACGGATGCTGTCCGGCTATGTCGACGCCGTGGTGTGGCGAACCTTCGCGCAGCGCCGGATGGACGCGATGGCGGAGGCCTCACGGATCCCGGTGGTCAACGCCCTGACCGACGAGTTCCACCCGTGCCAGGTGCTCGCCGATCTGCAGACCGTCCGGGAGCGGCACGGCCGGCTCGCCGGACTCACCATGACCTACCTCGGTGACGGCGCCAACAACATGGCACACTCCCTACTGCTCGGCGGCACGACAGCGGGCATGCACGTGCGGGTGGCCGCACCGCGGGGATTCCAGCCCTCGCCCCAGTTCGTGCTCGACGCCAAGCGCCGGGCGACCGAGACCGGCGGCAGCGTCACGGTCCTTGCAGATCCGGTCGCCGGCGCGGACGGCGCCAACGTGCTCGCCACCGACACCTGGACCTCGATGGGGCAGGAGAACGACGGAAAAGACCGGATCGGACCGTTCCGCGCGTTCCAGATCAACGCCGAACTGCTCCAGCGGGCGGCGCCCGGTGCGATCGTGCTGCACTGCCTTCCGGCGCACCGCGGCTGGGAGATCACCGACCAGGCGCTGGACGGTCCCGCGAGCGCGGTGTGGGACGAGGCGGAGAACCGCCTGCACGCGCAGAAGGCCCTGCTCGCCTGGCTGCTCGACGAGGAGCGACGATGAACTCACCGACGACGAGGACGGCCCGCCAGGGCCGGATCGTGGAGCTGGTCTCCCAGCGCGCGATCCGGAGCCAGTCGGAACTGGCCACGCTGTTGGCCGCGGAGGGGATCGAGGCCACCCAGGCGACGCTGTCGCGGGATCTCGACGAACTCGGCGCCGTCAAACTGCGCGGGGCCGACGGGGGCGCTCCGGTGTACGTCATCCCGGAAGACGGCAGCCCGGTGCGGGCCGTCGAGGGCGGCACCAGCCGGCTGGCCCGGCTGCTGGCGGAACTGCTGATGTCCTCCGACGCCTCGGGAAACCTCGCGGTCCTGCGCACCCCACCGGGCGCCGCGCACTTCTTGGCCAGTGCGCTGGACAGGGCCGCGCTGCACGACATCGTGGGCACCATCGCCGGTGACGACACCATCATCGTGGTCGCGAGGGATCCCCTCACCGGGAAAGAGCTGGCCTCCCGGCTCGTCGCGCTGGCCGCCGGAACCGACACCGCCGCCACGGCGCAGGGCGAAGGCCACTACGTAGGGAGAAAGACCGTGAGTGATCGGGCCATCCTCGCCGACGAACGGGATCCGGCGAGGTGACGGCGCTGTGGGGCGGCCGGTTCACCACGGGCCCCGCCGACGCGATGGCGGCGTTGAGTGTCTCGACCCATTTCGACTGGCGACTCGCCCCTTACGACGTCGCCGGTTCACGCGCACACGCCCGGGTGCTGCACGGCGCGGGTCTGCTCTCCGACGACGAGTTGGCCAGGATGATCGCGGCGCTGGACGTCCTGGAGACCGATGTGGCGTCCGGAGAGTTCACCCCGGTGCCGACGGACGAGGACGTGCACACCGCGCTTGAACGCGGCCTGCTGGACCGAGCGGGTCCGGAGTTGGGCGGCAAGCTGCGCGCCGGACGTTCCCGCAACGACCAGGTGGCCACCCTGTTCCGGATGTGGCTGCGCGACGCCGCGCGCCGGATCGCCGGTGGAACGCTGGACGTGGTGGGTGCGCTGGTGGCGCAGGCCACCGTCCACGCCGACGCGGTGATGCCGGGGCGGACGCACCTGCAGCACGCCCAGCCAGTCCTGCTCGCGCATCATTTGTTGGCCCACACGCAGGCGCTGCTCAGGGACGTCGACCGGCTGCGGGACTGGGACGTGCGCGCGGCGGTGTCCCCCTACGGCTCGGGTGCGCTGGCCGGCTCATCGCTCGGACTTGATCCCGCCGCGGTCGCCGCCGAGCTTGGCTTCAACGCTTCCGCGGAGAACTCCATCGACGGAACCGCCGCGCGGGACTTCGCGGCCGAATTCGCCTTCTGCCTCGCCATGCTCGCGATCGACCTGTCGAGGATCGCCGAGGAGGTGGTCATCTGGACCACGGCGGAGTTCGGCTATGCCGTGCTCGACGACGCGTGGGCGACGGGGAGCTCGATTATGCCGCAGAAGAAGAACCCGGATGTCGCCGAGCTGGCAAGGGGAAAAACCGGGAGGCTCATCGGCAACCTCACCGGGCTACTGACCACCCTCAAGGCCCAGCCGCTGGCATACAACCGCGACCTGCAGGAGGACAAGGAGCCGCTGTTCGACTCGGCGGAGCAGCTGGAACTGCTGCTGCCGGCGGTCGCCGGGATGCTGGGCACGCTCCGGTTCGACACCGCGCGGATGGCCGCGAGCGCCCCGGCCGGGTTCACCCTCGCGACCGACATCGCCGAATGGCTGGTTCGCCGCGGCGTGCCGTTCCGGTTGGCGCACGAGGCGGCGGGAGAATGCGTCCGGGTCGCCGAGTCGCGCGGCGTTGGTCTTGACGAGCTGACCGACACCGAGCTGGCCGCGGTGTCCACACACCTCACCCCGGAGGTGCGCCAGGTGCTGACCGTCGCCGGGTCCATCGCGTCCCGTGACGGTCACGGCGGCACCGCTCCCGCTAGGGTTGCCGAGCAGCGGGCGCGCGTGGTGGCCCGGCTCGCCGAATGCCGGGCGTGGGCGGAAGGGACGCGGTGATCGACCACCTGGGGTACGCCGGTGACGTGGCGCCGCGATGACGGTGCTCGCCCGAGATGAGTTGTCGGCCGATCCGGTGGATGCGGCGCGGCGGCTGCTTGGCTGTGTTCTGGAGGCGGACACGCCTGATGGGCTGGTCGGTATACGGCTTGTCGAGGTGGAGGCCTACCGCGGCGGGGACGATCCGGCCTCCCACTGTTACCGGGGCAGGACCACGCGCAACGAGGTGATGTTCGGACCGCCCGGTTTCCTCTACGTCTACTTCGTGTACGGCATGCACTACTGCGCCAACATCGTCTGCCTGACCGACGGCGTGCCGGGAGCGGTGCTCGTGCGCGCCGGGGAGGTCGCGGCCGGCGTCGAGATCGCACGCGGGCGGCGGCGGTCCGCCCGCAACGACGGGGACCTGGCGAAGGGGCCCGCGAAGCTCACCAGCGTGCTCGGGCTCGACCTCGGGCACAACGGGGTCGACCTGCTCGACCCGAGGTCCCCGGTCCGGCTGCTCGCCGGCGAACCCGTTGCGGCCGAGTCGATCGAGGCCGGGCCACGGGTCGGCGTGACGACCGCGATGGACCGGCCATGGCGGTTCTGGGTGCGTGACTCGCCGGCGGTCAGCACCTACCGGCGAGGAGGGCGTCGCCGGGCGGCGACCGCGCTGGACCCGGGCTGATGAATCTCTTTGACGTGGTACGGGATGATGAACACCGTGAGTGAGCACATCCTGGACGAACTGGCCTGGCGCGGATTGATCGCGCAATCCACCGACCTCGCCGCGCTGCGGCGTGACCTTTCCGCCGGCCCGCTCACCCTGTACTGCGGCTTCGACCCGACCGCGCCCAGCCTGCACGCGGGGAACCTGGTCCCGCTGCTCGGACTGCGCCGCTTCCAGCTCGCCGGGCACCGGCCGATCGTGCTCGCCGGTGGCGCGACCGGACTGATCGGCGACCCGCGGGACAACGGCGAGCGTGCCATGCAGTCGGCGGACGTCGTCGCGGAGTGGTCCGAGCGGATCAAGGGGCAGCTGGAGCGGTTCGTCGACTTCGACGACTCGCCGACCGGCGCGCTGGTGGAGAACAACGCCACCTGGACGGCGGCCATGCCGGTCACCGAGTTCCTGCGCTCGGTCGGCAAGCACTTTCCGGTGAACACCATGCTGGCCCGGGAGACGATCAAACGCAGGCTGGCGACCGACGGTATCTCCTACACCGAGTTCAGCTACCTGCTCCTGCAGGCCAACGACTACCTTCAGTTGGCGCGCAAGCACGGATGCGCATTGCAGATCGGTGGCGCCGACCAGTGGGGCAACATCGTGGCGGGTGTCGACCTGAACCGCAGGGTCGACGGCCGTGCGGTGCACGCGATGACGCTTCCGCTGGTGACCGACTCCCTTGGTCGCAAGTTCGGCAAGTCCACCGGCGGCGGCGACCTCTGGCTGGATCCCTCGATGACCTCGCCGTACGCGTGGTTCCAGTACTTCGTCAACGTCGCCGACGCCGACGCCATTCGCTACCTGCGGATGTTCACGTTCCTGACGGCCGACGAGCTGAGTGCGCTGGAGCGGGACACCATTGAGCGCCCGCATCTGCGCTCCGCCCAGCGGCGACTGGCCGAGGAGCTGACCACACTGGTGCACGGCGCTCAGGAGACGGGCAAGGTCATCGCGGCCAGCCAGGCGCTGTTCGGCAAAGGGGAACTGCGCGCCTTGGATTCCTCGACACTGCGGGCGGTGATGGCCGAGGTGCCGACCGGATCAGTACGTCTGGCCGATGAGCCCACCGTGGTGGACCTGTTGATCTCCGCCGGGCTTGCGGACAGCAGGGGCGCGGCGCGGCGCGCCGTGAAGGACGGCGGCGCGTACGTGAACAACACGAAGGTCGGCGACGAACTGTGGCGGCCGACGGCCAAGGATCTGCTGCACGACCAATGGATTGTCGTCCGACGTGGCCGCCGTCACACTGCGGGGGTGCGTGTTGTCGTCTAGCGTGGGCGTTGACGGTACGGAGGGGCGCTGAACAGCGGCTTTCGTGCCGCGGCTCAGGGTGCGGAGCGGATTTGACTTCTCGTTCTCCGGCGCGTAACTTTGTTCGAGCCAGCACATCACGGACTCGCGCGGCCGCAAAGCGGCTGAGGACGGGTGCGGGCGTAGATCTTAGGCCGCGAAACAAGCTCCCGTGTGAACACGGTAGGATGTGCGGTAGGTAACACCAGTCCCGGATCGTCTCCGCAAAGCGGTTGCGTGATGGTGTGCGCGTGTTCTTTGAGAACTCAACAGTGTACTGTAACAGCCAGTAATTGATGGCGGTTCGTGCTCACACCCCTGGTGTTGTGTGGGGGTAGCGGGGACGGACCGATGTTGTAATCCCTGT
>JAFAZC010000083.1 GCA_019239965.1 Kutzneria sp.
CGTACGCCTCACATTCCTGCAGATTCCACCCGGCACCGACGCCCAGTTCGACGCGGCCACCCGAGATAATGTCCACAGTCGACGTCATCTTCGCCAGGACGGCTGGATGCCGAAAGTGCACCCCACTGACCAGAATTCCCAGTCGGATTCGCCGTGTCGCCTGGGCGAGAGCCGCAAGTGTCGTCCACGATTCCAGGCACGGTGCGGTGAGATCACCGAATGTCGGATAAAGATGATCAAAGATCCAGCCCGACTCGAAAATGTCGATGTCGTCGGCTTCCTTCCACAGGGCCAACGGGTCCGACCACCGCGCGCACATCTGTGATGACTTGATCGCGAATCGCAC
Source organism: Kutzneria sp. (assembly GCA_019239965.1). GTDB lineage: Bacteria > Actinomycetota > Actinomycetes > Mycobacteriales > Pseudonocardiaceae > Kutzneria. Next base: position 347 of record JAFAZC010000083.1, read on the forward strand.
GGGCCCACCTCCCGGTCAGGCACAAGTCGGTGTGGGTCCGACCCCGCCACCTCTACAGAGCCGCTGATGGAGACCACGTTCGTACCTTACCTGCTATGCGCTTGGGTCGCAGACGAGATCAGTCGAGCTCGCACGGTGCCCTTGCTGGCGCAAGGGAGCGGAAAAACGGTGTCGGCAGCAACAGCAGGGAGCCGAGGCACAACGCGATGGTCAGTGCGGAGTATCGGATCGTGTGACCGGTGATCCGGGTGGCCACGCTGACCGCGCTGATGACCGGCCGGCCTGCCATCAATTCCAGACGGAATCGTGTGACAAGGAACAGGCTGTAGCTGATGGACAGGGCGAAGCCGAGTGATGTGGTGATATTGAGCGCGAAAATCGAAACCTCGGTTACCGCGGCCAACAGCCGCAGGAAACCCAACGTAACGACGATAGCCATCAGCCCGACCAACAGTGGCATCACCGCAGCGAACACCGATCCGAAGATGAGAAACAACATCAATCCGATCAAAGGCGTCGCGACTGCTTCAGCGACTACAAGGTCGTGTCTCCTACGTGTCTCGAGGTCACGGTTCACCAGAGCCGGGCCTGCCGCGGTGAGCGTCAAGTCGCCTCGGCGGCCGGAAAATGTCGTGGCTACCCGGCCAGCGATCTGCCCGACCTCACGGTCGTCACCACGAAAGCCGACCAAGATCAGCACGGCATGCTCGTTACCAGACAGCAAGCGGGAATTGCCGGAGTCCCAAACGGACTCCACGTAGGCCACGCCCTCCGCGCGGCGTATGTCTGAGGCCAGCGAACGCCCAAGCGATTCCTCGTCGGGATCGGCCACCGATCCCGACGTTTGGGCGAGAAAGACGAGCTGAGGCGGACAAACAGAGAACCGCTGCAACAACACTCGTGCGGCAACGGACGACTCAGCGGTGGGGCTGTGCCAGTACTGAGTTGACCGCCTAGACCAATAGCAAGCACGGCGGCGGCTGCGACTATCCCGGCCGCGAGAGCCAGCACCCACCATGGCCGCGGCCCGGCCAACCAGAACGGTACGTGGTCGTTGTTCCTGGCCCTCATGCGGGTCGTACCGATCGTCCACACTGCGGCCGATGTGTGTTGAGGATCTGTCTGCCGAGGTGAGAGATCGTATTCATGACGATAGCTCCGACGTCCTGGCCGCGGGAGTGGACTATGGAGAGCATCGACCTCGTTCGGGTGTGCGGCACTACGGCGGGAACACCTGGCCACACGAACGGGCAGTAGGTCAGCTGTCAGGCAAGCTTGAGAACGCGAGAAGTGCTGTCAGAGTAATCGACATGGTGAGCAAGGGTGAACAGAGTGCACCGTCGGGTGGTAGCGCGATCGCGGTGATGTGAGCGAGGGTCTCCGGAGCGATATACGTTCCCTAGTGGACAGTGGTTCCCCGACCGGTCCGACGGGCCCGGATCGGCGCATGTTCGACCTGGAACCGGGACCCGGTGCCAGTATCGTGGAGTGCACGCGGCTGACCGCCCAGACGCCGCGGTTGGTGACGGCAAACATGGCCGCAGTGCTGTGGCCGGGCAAGGCCTTCATCGACTGGAGCCAGAACAACCTGGTCAAGACCACGATCGCTCCCTACTCCGTGCGCGACCCTGACCATAGACGTCAGAGGGATCGAGTCGTACTCGTCGGAGCCACAGTCGTCGATCTACGCGCGTGTGGTCGCTGAACAAGGTGACGAGGGATCGTCGATACGGTCCTGGGGCAGGTTGGTGGAGGCCGTACGCGATCGAAGGCGGGCCCGTGGAGAACGAGTGGGTGGACGTTGACGCGTCGGAGCTGTGCGAGTCCTATGAGTTGTGCGCCCGCGTCAGCCAGGACCGTCTGGGGCCCGTATGGACCGCATTGGAGTTGCTGCCCGAGGAAGCGCGGCGGCACGCCACGGCGTTGAATGGGTTCGCGGTGTGGACCGACGCCCTGGCCGATGACAGCGAACCCGGCGTGCGGCAACAGGCATTGGCGCGCTGGTGCGCGGACACGTTGGCCGAGGTGCGCGCCGGGCACAGCGACCATCCGCTGCGGCGAGCGTTCGTGCACACGATGCGCCGAGCTGAGCTGGACGTCGCCGTGCTGGAGGAGTTCCTAGACGCCACTCGCGCGGACAGCGCGGCCCCGCCCGGGTTCGTCACGGTCGCCGACCAGCGACGCTATCTGCGCGGAGTGGCGGGCACGATCAGCGAGTTGATGACCCCGCTGCTGGGGCCACGCACCGGGGACGCGGTGCGGTTGATGTCGCTACTGGGCGAGGTGTGTCAGCTCGGGGACATCCTGGCCGATTTCCCGATCGATCTGGCTGCCGGCCGTTGCTACCTGCCCGGCGAGGACTTGGACCGACTCGGCCTGGACCTGGAGGATCTGCGCAGCGGACGACGACGCGACGCGTTGGACGAGCTGATCGCCGTCCAGGCCGCTCGCGGCCGTGCCCTGTTGGAGGAGGCGGCACCGGTCGCGGGGATGGTGGAGGCCTCCTGCCAGCCTTTCATGCACGCGATGGTCCTCGGCACCGAGGCCCACCTTGGTGAGGTCGAGCGCCTGGGATGGCGGGTGCTGGTCGAGGGCCTGTCCTCGACCACATCTGCCGAGACGCTCATCCGTCCGCGCCGGGAACCGCCCGCCGGACTGAGGATTCCAGGCCACGTCGCGGTGGTCATGGATGGCAATCGGCGGTGGGCTACGCAGCGCGGCCTCCCGGCGCCCGACGGCCACAGTGCCGGTGGACGAGCGCTCATGCGGTTGATCGTGTCCGCGCTGCGACTCGGGATTGGGCACCTGAGCGTGTTCGGTTTCTCCACGGAGAACTGGAGCCGGTCGCCGGAGGAGTTGGCCCGGGTGTTCGAGGCCGCCGCCGAGTGGATCACTCGGGCCGCGCGATGGCTGCAGGAGCAGGGAGTGCGGGTCCGCTGGTGCGGACGGCGTGATCGGCTTGAGGAGAACGTCGCGTCCGCATTGGCGATCGTGGAGAGCATGACCTCCACCAACGCCACGTTGACATTGAATGTCTTCGCCGACTACGGCGGGCGGGACGAGTTGGTCGCCGCCACCCGTAGGCTGGCCGCCGAGGCGGTCTCGGGGCGGATCCGCCCCGAGGACATCGGGCCCGAGGACATCGCCCGGCACTGCGCCGCGCCCGACCTGCCCGATGTCGACCTGTTGATCCGTACCTCAGGCGAGCAGCGGACCAGCAACTTCCTGCCCTGGCACCTGGTCTACGCCGAGTTTGTGTTTGACCCGACCTACTGGCCCGACTTCGGCTACCCACACCTGCTGGCGGCGGTGATCGAGTACTCGGGTCGGCACCGCCGTTTCGGTGGCGACGATGCCGACCCGGTCGGTGATCCTGTGGCGGTCGAGGCCGGGTGAGCTGGCCTGGTCGTTCAGGCCCGGGGCGGGTTGTACACGGCTTCGGCCGTCAGATACGCCAGAACGGTGTCCACGGTGAACGTCGGGGTGCCAAACGCCGACGCGAATGCCGCCAACGACTCCGTCGTCGGATACACCGGAACCCTCTCAATCCGGATGGACAGCGGTTGACCGGCCGGAACCGGATGGGCCAGCAAACGACCCTGGCTTGCCCCGCAGCGCAGCAGCGACTGCCCGCTGCTTTCCACGCCGTTGACGGTGTACGTGCAGGAGGCCAGTTCGTTGTCCAGGGTTGGTCGCAGCTGGGTGAAGGTGAACTGGCCCATCGGTGCCCGCACCATCACACCGCCGTCGAGCAGGGCGTTGCCTTCCGCCTGCGGCAGGTTGGTCAAAGCGGGATTGCCGGTTGCCGAGTGGATGGGGAACCGCGCACCGACCGTCGTGCCGTTCTCGGTGATCGCTGTGGCTGGGGCGATGTGCTCTACCACGGCGTGAAGATGGTCGAACTGTGCCAGGGCTTCTGAGGAATACCGGAGTTCCACCCACCCGCTGGACACGGTGCCCCACGTCGCGTTCGGGGTGGCGCCGAATGCGGTTCCGCCGAACTGGGCCAGGAATGGAGCGGCCAACGCTCCGCCCAATGCTCCGCTCAGGACCGTCCGCCGTGTCACGCTCATCGCCGTGGCCTCCACTTGTCTTGGACAGCGGGGCGCAGTCTTCGACCATCGTCCTGCGTACCTGGGCGTAACACCACACGGCACTCTGCAGAATACTCGAAAGAGCGAACGTCCATGATGGACGGCCGTCCGAGTCAAGGGCTCGCTAACAAGAACACGCCGCGATGAATGGTCGAGCACCTGACATCAACCGGGGACTGGCGCCACAGGAAAGGAAAGAGTTCTCATGTTTACTCGGCATCGCGCGGGCGCTTCACCCCGCCGTTCAAGGGTGACCACGTTGACCATGCTGGCCATAGCGGTACTGGCCATTCCCGCCCTGTCCACGCCCGACGCGGCAGCAGACCCCGTAACCGTGCAATGCGCGGTCGAGGGCACACCATCCGGCGACTACGTCCTCACCTGCACCAACCCCGTCGGCCAGGGCATCCTCACCTGCGAATCCCCCAGTCCGATCACCGTCACCGATGGGGTGTTCACCGTGGCACCCGCCAGGTGCACCGGCACCGCGTCCACCCTGCTCGGCAACGGCACCGGACAGCTCACTGCCACCACCCTGAGCGTCAACACCGCCACCGGCCAGGTGACGATCCTCGGCGGTACCGCCACACTCACCCTGACCCAGCCCCAAACAGGCTCCTCCCTGGGCATCGCGTGCATAGGCTCGGTGCTCAACGTCACCGCGCTCACCCTCAACATCCCCCAAGGCACCTGCACCGGCACACTCACGGTGACCACACCGGTGGGTACCACACAGACCAGCATGACCTGCGCCGGCTCGATCACCCTCAACACCACCCAGCTCACCCTCCAAGCCCCCAACGGTGGCGGCTGCACCGGCACCCTGACCGTGACCGTGCCAGGCATGGTGAGCGCGCTGATCACCGCCGACAACCCAACCATCGTGGTCACCGCCAAACCGGCACCGGTCGTGACGGTCACCAGCCCGCACCTCACCGTGCAGGTCTTTCTCGCCGGCATCCCGCTCGCGGCGGTCGCCTGCTCGACGGTGACCATCGACTTCAACCACACCGCGCAGCTGCTCCTGCAGTCCCTACTGTCCCCGTGTACCACGGCATAAGCGGACTACGACGCCACTGTCGTGGTCCGGCCGTTACGGCGCGTCGGGCAGCAGCACCGCCTTGACGGCGTCGCCCGCCCGCTGGGCCGCCACCGCCTCGTTGATCCGTGCCAACGGAAATGTCGTGACCAGCTGATCAACGGGGAACCGGTCGGCCGCGTGGAGCTCGAGCAGGTACGGGATGAACGTCGTGGGCACCGCGTCACCTTCAAGGCAGCCGCGCAGGGATTTCCCGCCATACACCAGATCAAGCACGTCCAGTTGCAGCTCGGGACGTCCCAGGCCGACCGTGACTGCGACGCCGGTCGGGGCCAGGGCCTTGACCGCGGCCTGGATGACGGCGGCCGCCCCCGTGGTGTCCAGTGCGTGCGTGCTGCCGCCCGCAGTGAGGTCAGCGACCGCCGCGGTGACATTGGTGTCGGTCGGGTCCACCGCGTGGGCGGCGCCGAGTCGCAGAGCGAGATCCCGGCGCCGCGGAGACACCTCGACCACTATCACGGCGGCACCGGCCGAGCGGGCGGCCAGCAGTCCGGCCAACCCGACCGAGCCGGCTCCGTACACGACCACCGTGGAGGATTCGTCCGGACGCAGCACGTTGAGTACCGCGCCGGCCCCGGTCTGGAAACCGCAGCCGAATGGCGCGGCCACAACCAGGTCGACATCCGGGTCCACCACGACGGTGTTGTCCTGGTGAGCCAGTGCGTACCCGGCGAAGCTCGACTGGCCGACGAACCCGGCCAGCACCGGCGTACCGCCGGCGCGCACGGTCGGACTGCCATCACCGCGGCCCCCGACAGAATTGAGCGCCGCCCTGCCGGCGCAGTAGGCGGGCTGTCCCACTGTGCACCGCCGGCACCGGCCGCAACTGCGGAAGCTGAGCACCACATGGTCACCCGACTGGATCCCGGTAGTCTCCGGTCCGACCTCCTGGACCACGCCCGCGCCCTCGTGACCGAGCAGCACCGGTCCACCCAAGGCGGCTGCCGCGCGGCCGGTGAGATCGGTGTGACAGATGCCCGCGGCCACGACACGGACCAGCACCTCGTCGCCGACCGGTGCGGCGACCTCGACCGGTTCGATGAAGAACGGACCGACCGGGCCTCGGCACAGCGCGGCCGTGGTTGCCCTCACGGCTGCCGCTCCAACCAGAAGTAGTAGGGGTGTCCGTTGTGCACGATCGGCAGGGTGCCCTTGCCGCTCGTCACGCCAAGCAGGGTCTCCTCGTCCACACGCTTGAAGTGATCGACGACAGGCACGGTGTCGTAGACCAGGGCCGCGGTCACCTCGCCGCGGAACTCGACGTTCCACAGGCTCGCCTCACCGCCGTTGGCCAGATCCACATTGGAGAACAGGCTGCCGTCCGCGGCTTGGCACATGAGTGGTTTGGCATCGTCGAGAGCGTCGAAGTGCTTGCCGCACCACCCGCTGAGCACCAGCAGCGCGCGGAGCGGATGCCCGGTGGCGAAGTCACCACCCTTCCAGCGACCGAGGAGGGCCTCCGCGCGAACCGGGGTCAGCTGCGCCCACAACGCATCCAGCTCGGCGGGATCAGCGATCTCCGCAACACGTAGCTCGTCAATCCTCGCAACGACACTTGCGCTCGTCATGAGCGGACACCCATCGTCACGGGCACGGTGGTATCGGTGGTGATCACATCGGACAATGGTGGTCTACGGCGGGCAGCACCGCGACTCGACCCAATGCACCCCGAACGGCATCGTGCGCCACGATCGCCGCCCTGACCCGTTGGGTGGCGCGGTATCCGTACGGTGGCCGGGCCGGGACTCGCGGCGATCTCTGACAGAGCGCACACTGACTCGCCGGGAAATCGTCGAGGCGCGCGACGAGATTGTGTGCGCTAGGAATCGACAGACGGGCGCGCCAGCGTTCCTCGCGGTCGCCGGGGCCCTGCCACTCGGCCAGTGTCGATCCGAACGCCCGGGGCGCCTCGGCAAGAGCTGCCAACCGGAGCTCTCGCCACACCGACCAGTGGTCTGAATCCACAGTGCGCAGTTCAAGCATGCGCCAGACTGTGCCTACCGGCCGGGGCGACAGCAAGCCGATTCGCGGAGGTAGCTGAGATAGGTGTAACGCGCTACGGGGTCAGTGGCCTGCGGCGGGCGGTGATCCTGCGGCTCACGATCCGCCAGCCGTTCGCCATCCGCTGGACCACGTCGTCGTACACCACGCTGCCGGTCGTGCCGTCCGCGCGGATACCGATGCCCTTCGACCGCACCCGCACCGTGTCGTCATCAACGGAGGTCATCACGACATTGGTGGTGTGGTGGCCTACCGGGTTCTGATCGCCAAGCGCCAGCGCCATGTCCCGCAGAGCGGCAAGCCCCCGCACCTCGCCGGCACCGAAATCCGTGAGGTCGCAGACCAGCTCATCGGAGAACACCTGGTGCATCCGGTCAAAATCACCAGCGTCGGCAAGATGCCCGTGCAGCGCGATCAACTCGTGAATGTCCAGCCTGTCCTCGACTGAGATCACGATTCCATCAGCGTAGTGCGCATGGTCCAGCGTGCGACGGCACCGGCCGCACTAGACGGCAAGCACGCCGCAGCCGAACCCCCAAATAGACACTGATCACCGCGGCGCCGAGGCCTCACCCTGGTTACCTAATAGCGTTTGAAAAGGATCGGCGTGGCTGCATGACTCGCCCGCCGTGTGATCAGCTCTGGACGGTGACACGACGCAGCCGGTACCCCTCGGACACCAGCGACGAGCAGTAGGCCCTGATCGAGCCGCTGCTGCCGGAGATGAAGACCGGAGGACGCCCGGTAAAGCATCCCCGCCGTGTACCGGTGGTGCGTGAACAGCTGCGGATCGCCGAAGGCCGTAATCAGAATGTGGCGATCGGCTTAACCGGGCTGCCCGATGTACCGGCGAAGCGGGCCGGTGCGACGGCGAGGTGAAAGTCCCACTGGCCGAGCTCGGCAGCCGTCGTCGCGCACACCTCCAAGTCGCGCAGTTGTCGAGCAGCCCCAGCGGGCCAGCAGTCGGTCAGGGGCAGGGTGCGGCACACCTGTGGCGCTGTGGCACCGGTAGCCGTTGATAGTGGGTGCGAGGTAGTGCTGGTGCGGTGTGCGGTCAGCCAGGTGAACGTCCGCTCGACCGCCACCGCGCCGATGACCACGAGGTGCTATTCGGCGATATCTGGATCACCGCTCTGGTCGCCGTACCTCAGGTTCCTTCCACGTCGGCGAAGACGATCCTCACGCCTCCGGTCGCGATTGCCTTGACCGACTCGACCAGGGCACCGGCTTCCGCCGTGGTGACCGCGGCGCTGGCGGCGTCGTAGTCGTCGAAGAACAGGTCGACCATCCGATAGGCCGGGGTTGGAGAGCCGTCCTCCTTTGGCCATACCTTTGACGTCTCGATCCTGCGAACCCCGGGCAGCTTGCTGGCCAGCTCGACCTGGCCCGCTGCATAGCCGGCCTCGAACGCGGCCGGGTCGGTGGGGTTGTCGTAGATGAACGTGATCTTGGTGGGCATGTTTGTCCTCCAGTTGCATCGTACGATGACGTCGTCGCGAGCGTATATGGGCTCAAGCCCGCCCGCATCGTGAACGTCTCCTAGCTCGGATTTGTGCTGTAAGGAAACCGGTTGAGCTGAGCTGGCCACATCGGACGAACGTGGTAATTCGCAAACAGCGATTCGGGTGCCACGTGGACCGGAGTGCACCCGTTTCTCACGTGAACACAGCAGATCGGTTCGACGTAGTGAGCAACCCGCCTCGACCTGGAACTGACGCGAAGCTTGTGGCCACGACAGCCCATGAGGCGACACCCCTGGGGCTGCCTGGCGGCCTACGACCGGAAGCGGGCGTTGACCAAACCTACGACACTCGATAACGAGGGCAACGTGGTCGGCTCGTGGGGACCGTCCAGGCGGAGGTCGACGTCGTGATCAGGCGCCACGGCGCGTGAAACAGTCGCTCGCGCCGCGAGTCGCGCAACTGCATCACCTGCGTGCATGGTGACCGCTACCGCGGACATGGGGGGTTGTAGTCCAGGCCCGGGAAATAGGTGTTCCACTCGGACTCGGTGACCGTCGGGTGCCCTGTCTGGCAGGCCCTGTCGCCGGCGCGCGAGGGGTCGGTCTCCCACAAACGAACGGAGTTGTCGGCGCTGGCGGAGGCCAGTGTGTGTCCATCGGGACTGAAGACCACGTCACCGACGGCGTTGGTGTGCCCGGCGAGGGTGGACAACTGTACGGGATGGGTAGGGTCGCTGATATCCCACATCACCACGGTGTGGTCGAAGCTGGAGGTAACCACAGTTCTGTGGTCACCGCTGAATGCCACCGCGCTGACAACATCGGTGTGTCCGGTCAGCACAGCCAGTGTCACCGGGGCATTGGGGTTGGTGATGTTCCAGAGACGGGCGGTGCGATCGTCGCTGCCGGAGGCCAGCATCCGGCCATCCGGACTGAACGCCACTGTGTCGACGAAGCTGGCGTGGCCTTGCAGCACCGACACCGCGGCCGGATGTGCTGGATCGCTCATGTTCCAGAGTCGGGCGGTGTGGTCGTCGCTGCCGGAGGCCAGCATCCGGCCGTCCGGACTGAATGCCACCTGTTTGACATTGAGGGTGTGGTCGGTGAGCGTGGGCAACACTTCCGGCCTCATGGGGTCGGCGAGGTTCCACAGCCGCACCGTGTGATCGAAGCTTCCTGAGGCCAGGACGCGACTGTGGGGGGAGAACGCTAAGCCGTAGACCGTGTCGGTGTGACCAGACAGCGCGGGCAGCGGCATCGGCCGGGCGGGATCGGTGATGTCCCACAACCAGATGACCCGGTCAGCGCCTGCAGCGGCCACGACGTGGTCGTCGTTGCTGATCGCCAGGCCGAGCAGGGTATCGGTGGAACCGGTCAGAGTCACCGTCGCCCTGGGATGGCTGGGGTCGGTGATATCCCACAGCCGCACCGTGTGATCGAAGCTGGCGGTGGCCAGCAGGTGACCATTGTGGCTGAACGCGACCCAACTGATGTTCTGGGTCTGCCCGGTCAGAGGGATCGACGTGCTGGTGATCAGTGCTGCCCTGGTTTGGGGAGTGGGGGAGAGCCGATAGGCGGCCAGGGCGAGTTGGGCTGCCAGAGCAGGATTACTCGCGTACAGGTGCACAGCCTGCGTTGCGACCTGTGCGGCGAGTATCGAGTCGCGCTGAGCGGTGATCTCGCGATTGGCCCGCACGGCGGAAACGGTGGCGATTGTCGTCAGGACCAGCAAGGCGGCGAGTACCACGGCGAGCAGCCGTAGGTTTCGGGTGCGGCGCCGACCTGCCTGGAGTTCCGCGGCCTGCACGGCGAAACTGGCGTCGAGAAATTCCTGCTCGAGCTCGGTGAGAAGCACATTGTCCTCATCGGCCAGCTCACCTGCCACGGCCAACCGGGTGCCCCGGTAGAGCGCGCCAGGGTCACGGTGCAGTGAGTCCCACACGGCGGCGTCGTCGGCGAGTTGACGGTGAGCCAGCATCGTCGCACGGTCGGCGGCCAACCACTGGCTTAGCCGCGGCCAGTGGTTGATCAGTGCCTCGTGGGTGATCTCGACGCTGTTCTCATCCAGTGTGACCAACCGTGCCGTGACCAGTTCCGCCAACACGAGATCGGCGCCCGCGATGTGCTCCAGATGGCTGCGGCTGACCCGACGTTTAGTGTCCTCGGTGCCCTCACCCAGCGCGATCAACCGCAGCAGGATCTGTCTGACGGCCACCCGCCCGGCGGTGTCCAGCCGGGTGTAGACCGATTCTGCGGTGTGGGTCAGGGCGTGCTGGATCCCGCCAGTGGCCTCATAGGCAGCCACGGTCAACGCGAAGCCCTGCCGGCGCCGCCAGGTCTCCAACAGGGCATGGGACACCAGCGGGAGGACGCCCGGCTGCGTGCCTGTGTCGGCGACCAGCCGAACGACCAGAGCGGAGTCGACGGTGCACCCGGCCGCCAGCGCTGGTTTGGTGATCGCGTCTCGGAGCTCGTCGACGCCCATAGCTCCGACCAGTACCTGCCCTCCGCGGAGAGCTTCGCGGAGGTTCACGTGCTGTGCGCAGTGGCCGAGGAAATCGGCTCGCACCCCCAGTACCACCCTGGTCTGGCTCGTGGGGGCGGTCGCGGCGTGCACCAGTGCGGTGATGAACGCCTCCCGCTCCGTCTGGTTCTCGCAGAGGGTGAACACCTCCTCGAACTGGTCGATCACCAGGATCACCTCGACGTCGGTGGGCTGGTTCACCAGTGTCTGCCGGACATACAGGTGCAGACTGGTCGGATCGGTGGTCAGCTGTGTCCGCAACCGCGGTGCCGAACCCCCGGTGAGCGCTGCCAGATAGATGGCGCACTGGTCAATGGGGTGATGTCCCGGAGTGATAACCAGAACTGGTTGCGGCCCTCCGCTGGTCACGCCGTTACGCAAGGCTGTGGCGGCCACTCCGGCACGAAGCAAGGAGGATTTCCCGGAGCCGGAGGCGCCGAATGCCGCGACCAATCGCCTGACGCGTATTTGTTCGAGCACCTCCGCCAGCAGTGCGTCTCGTCCGAAGAACCTATCCGCGTCTGTTTCCTGAAACGACGACAGCCCGAGGTATGGCGGTTGGATATCCGGTGGATCCGCCGTGGCAGGTGACTCCTGCGCCGCGGCCAGCTCGCGCCACCGGGTCTGCCATGTGTCGGTATCGCCGCCGCATGCTGCGACATAGGCCAGGGTGACAGCCAACGTCGGAAGCTTGCGGCCCGCGGCGGCCTGGGACAGCGCGGTGACGGAGTAATGCGAGCGCGCACTGAGGTCGCGGTATACTGGGTTCCCGGCCTGCTGTCGCAGTTTACGCAGGTCAGCGGCGAACTGGCACAAGGATTCGTCACTGTGATCGAGCGGGCGTTCCGAGCGTGGCACTGTGTCTTCCCCCCGTGTGTGGACCTGGCTGGTTGTCCACGGGTTGTTTGTTTACACCAGCCGGGCGACACAAAACAACCCGAACGGAGTAGGCAGGCACGACAGAAGGCAGGTTGTGGCCTTCGGAACGAGTACCGGTCGAGGGGTTCGTCTGACTAGCGGACGACGATATTGGGGGACTGACTCGGTAAGAGCTGATCATTTCGCGATTGATGGGAGCCGTTTTCGAGAGGATCGACTTGATTGCGAGGAAGACCGTCGGCAATGGGAAGCAGTGATGGTTACCGGGGTGGAGACCATGGCTCGACCGTCGGTTCTGAGGTAGTACAGGGCTCCGCTGAGGCCACTGGATCGGAGGGCGGCGTACTCGCCGGCGCATTATTTCCGTCGATTCGTCACGTGCGGTGGGCAATGTTCGAGCCGCGCTCGGCCATTCTGTCGGGCACATCGTGGTGAGGTTACCGTTGTGAGGGGAAACAGTGGCTGACACGATTCGAGAACCGCATTTCTGGGGGGCTTGCTGCTCGGACGCGGCGGGGGGCGCCTATCCTGCCGTGCCGGGATGCGTGCATCACCAGGCGCTTGTCCGCACTCGACGTGACCTGCACGACCAGATCGGTGCGTCGCTGGCCGCCATGGTCGTGCAGCTGGAACTGGCACAGAGGCTGACCACATCCGATCCGGCCGCGGCAGATCGCGCACTGACCGAACTA
>JAFAZC010000118.1 GCA_019239965.1 Kutzneria sp.
TCAGCAGGCCGTCTTCCACCGACTTCTGAGCCACCTACCCGGGGTGACTGCTCCGGCGGGACCCGCGACAGGCAGCCAGACACTGCTTGCGGACCGCTACGAAAACGCCGACCAGTGATCTACCTTGACAGTTGCGCTGTCATCAAGTTGCTTGTCCCAGAACCGGAATCAGCCGCGCTCGGCATGTGGCTCTCGCAGGCGGCGGAGCCGCTGGTCAGCTCCGAACTGCTGCAGGTCGAGGTCCACCGGACGTTGATTCGGCTTGGCGCCGCTGAACAGTTGCACGCGATCACCGACGAGCTCCTGGCCAGCATCACCGCGTTGCCCCTGGCCCGGGTGCTTGCCTCAGCGTCCAGGCTGCCCAACCCGTCGTTGCGCAGCCTGGACGCACTGCACCTGGCCACGGCACTGAGTATCAAGTCGACGCGGTTCGTGACCTACGACGAGCGCTTGGCCGCAGCCGCCACTGAAGCCGGTCTTGCAGTGGTGGGACCGAGCTGAGTTCGTCCCGTTCCCGACCGGCCCGTATCCGTGCGGCAAGCGGCCAGTGCGGGCATCCCCAGCGTCAGCGCACCACCGGTGACAACGCCGCACTCAAGCGGCTGGACACCGCCGTGAGGTGAGGATTCCGATCAGGCTCCGGCACCGCCGCTCCACTCGATGAGCCTGCGCGCTTCCTGTGTCGCGCGCTGTTCCTCGGCGAGCCGCACGGAGCCGGGAACGGGTTCGTCGTCCTTGACGGTGACCCACTCCTCCGGCGCGGGCCGATCCGGAAGGACACGCCACCTCGCCCTCGGGTCGCCTTTGTCGCTTTCCACCATGAGCTCACGGTAGGTCAGCACGACGGGGTCGTCCACAGTGTCCAATCCCTCACCGTGGCCCATGCATCAAGGAGAGTCACAGAACATCATCTCGATCCGCCACGTCCGGTACGTAGAACTTCGTCGTGGCCTCGACCGCGGCCGCGACTCGCTCCGGGTCGCCACCGGCGGCGAGATGTGCTTGTCCCCACGCCGCCGCACTGCGTCGGCTGAACTCGCGTACCACGGACGATTTCTCGAACTCGCTCAGGTTCTCGATTTCCTCGCCGGCCAGCAGCTGGGCCAGGGCGAGCAGGTGCAGGTCCCACCCGACGCCGCCCGCGCCGGGGCCGTAGGTTGGGAAGTAGTGCGGGTCAACGACCGCCGCGTGGATCAACTCGAACTCGGTGTCGCCGGTCGGGCCTGGGGACAGGCGCACCTCGACCTCGCTCGTGCCGGGCCACTCATCGGCTTCCGGACCGAAAAGCCAGGACACCTTCAGCAGCCGCGGTGGCTCGCACCGCAGGATCTCGCCGTGCTCACCACACTCCAACTCGAACTTCCCGCCGAGCCGGAGGTCTCCGGTGACCGGCTTCAACCAGCGGCGCAGCCGCTCGGCGTTGGTGATGGCGTCCCAGACGTCGTCGATATCCGCGCCGTATCGGCGTCGGAGCTCCACGGTGTACGCCTCGCCGGCCGGCACGCTGCCCTTGCCCATCAGCCGGCGCGTGGCGGCCAGCTCGTCCAGTACGTCCTTCATGTCATGTCCTCTCGGTGGGTGGATCGGTCCTGCCTTGATCGGTGATGAACCCGGCCGGTCGGGTGGGCGCCGCACCCGCACGGGTCCGGCGTGCACGTTTGCCCCGGGCGAGCTCGGTGTCGAGCGCGTCGAGGCGTTGGTCCCAGAACCGGCGGAACCGGTCCAGCCACGCGTCGACCTCGCTCAGCAGCTCCGGCTCGACTGTGTAGAACCGGCGGGTGCCCTCGGCCCGGACCGACGCGAATCCGCTGTCGCGCAGCACGCGCAGGTGCTGGGAGACGGCGGGTTGGGAGATTCCGAACTCGGCCCGGATGACCTCTGTGACCGCCCCGGAGGTCTGCTCACCGTCGGCAAGCAGTTCCAGGATGCGCCGGCGCACCGGGTCGCCGAGGATGTCGAACGCGTGCACGACGGAGACTGTACCGGTCTCTACTTATATAAGTCAAAGGCGTTATTACGCAGCGCTACAGAGATGTCGGCGACAAGCTCTCGGCAGGCAGGCGAGCCCGTCAGCGCCACTGTGCGACAACGGTCACCGTGCCCGGCGCGACCTCGGTGAAACCGGCGTCCCGCACCGCGACCGTCCGGCGTTCACGCCGCCCCACGACCGGACCGTCCCCGGACACCAGCAGCGCCCAGTCGGCTGGTTCAGCGGTGCGGACCGCACACCGGAAGTCCTTGGCGGCCCAGTCCGCCAGCTGATCCGTGGGCAGCGCAGCGGCGAGCAGCATGGTGGCATGCCCGACCTGCGCAGCCGCCTTGCCGACGCTCATTGGCACCTCGGGGTTGACCCACAGCACCGGCTGGTCCGCCGGAGCCGGACCGGGGCGGTCGGCGGGCAGGTCGGTGCCGGCGATCTGCAACCGGGCGACCTCGCGGGGCGTGTCGGCGACCCGGCACGGCACGAGCGCGCGGACCTGCGCGCCGGCCCGCTCCACCGTCACGCCCGGCAACCGCCCGACGGCGTCCCACTGCGCACCCCGGGCCCGCCGGGTGACCTTCCGGATCCGGCCGGACACCCACGCCTCGAACTCCGGATACCACTGCCCGCCCGGCTCCGCCCGCGGGTCGAGGCACACCGCCAGCGCCGCCGCGGCGGCCGCCTCGAGCAGCGGGGTCCGCTCCGGCGGCGCCATCCTGTCGATGCGCAGCACCATGGGCATCACTCGCACGGCGTCGGGGTCCTCCGGTACGCCACGACGGGCGTCCCGGCCGCCGAGGAGATCGAGAACCGTCACAACCGCAAGGATGTCAGACCGTCGGCGGCGTCCGCGGCCTCGACCTCCGCCCGGGTAACCCCGAGCACGAACAGCACGGTGTCCAAAAACGGGTGTGACAGCGCCGTGTCGGCCACTTCACGCAGCGCCGGCTTGGCGTTGAACGCCACGCCGAGCCCGGCGGCGGCGAGCATGTCGATGTCGTTGGCCCCGTCACCGACGGCAACGCATTGGGCGAGCGGAATGTGGAAGGACTCGGCGAACTCCCGCAGCGCGGCGGCTTTGCCGGCCCGGTCGATCACCGGACCGACGGTCCGTCCGGTGAGCCGGCCATCGCGGATCTCCAGTTCGTTGGCGGCGCAGTAGTCCAACTCCAGGTCTTCAGCCAGACCGCGGATCACCCTGGTGAACCCACCCGAGACGACACCGCAGCGGAAGCCGAGCCGTTTGAGCGTGCGCACGGTGGTCCTGGCTCCCGCGGTCAGCTCGAGTTCGACCGCCACGTCGTCCAGCGCCGACTCGGCCAACCCGGCCAACAGGGCGACCCTGCGTTCCAGCGACTCGGTGAAGTCCAGTTCGCCGCGCATCGCGGCCTCGGTGATCGCCCGCACCGCGTCCACGCAGCCGGCCTTGGCGGCCAGCAGCTCGATCACCTCACCCTGCACCAGGGTGGAGTCGACGTCGAAGACCACAAGGCGCTTGGCCCGCCTCGTCAGCCCGGCTCGCTCGACGGCGACGTCCAGGCCGATCCGGGTGGACATCTCGGCGGCGGCAGTGCGCAGCTCGGCGTCGCGGGCAATGGTGTCCTCGGCCACTGAGACGCGCAGCTCGAGGCCGGTCACCGGGTAGTCGGCGACGCGGCGGATCGCGTCGATGTTGGCCCCGAGCGCGGCCAGTTTCCTTGCCACCTCGGTGAACGCACGCGCGGTCACCGGGCGGCCGAGCACGACGAGCACGTGGCTGGAGTCGGATCGGGCAGAGCTGCGCGGATCGGCGCCGATCGCGATGTCGACCTGCATGGCGACGCTGGCCATGGCCTGCTCGACGGTCTCCTGGAGCCCCTCGGCGTCGCCGTCGGAACCGACGAGCACACCGAGCACCAGCCGGCCTCTGATGACGACCTGCTCGACATCGAGTAGGTCGACACCGTGCCTGGTCAGCGCGGCGAACAGCACGGAGGACACGCCCGGCTTGTCCGGCCCGGTGACGGTGATCAGAACTGTCGTGGCGTTCGGACTGGTCACAACCAGCAGTCTGCCCGACGAGACACCGGTCCGGCTGTGGTGGTGGTCACGGGGCTTTTCCGTCCGCAGTGCTCCGTCATCAGGTCGCCGTGTCCGTCACGTTTGCGCGGGATCCTCCGTGCCCTGCACGGCGGATGCCAGCACCTCCGACGGAGCGGCCACGCCGTCGCCGTGCCGGTCACCGCCGATGAACGACTCGATCCGCATCCGTTCGGTCATGTGCGGGTAGTGCAGTTCGAACGCCGGCCGTTCCGAGCGGATACGAGGAAGCGAGGTGAAGTTGTGCCGCGGCGGAGGACACGAGGTGGCCCACTCCAGCGAGTTGCCGTAGCCCCACGGGTCGTCCACCTCCGCGACCTCGCCATACCGGTAGCTGCGGAACACGTTCCACAGGAACGGCAGCAGGGACGCGCCGAGTATGTAGGAACCAATGGTGGACACCATGTTCAGCGTGGTGAACCCGTCGCTGGCCTGGTACTCGATGTAGCGGCGCGGCATGCCCTCGTTGCCGAGCCAGTGCTGTACCAGGAAGGTGGTGTGGAAACCGATGAAGGTCGTCCAGAAGTGCAGTTTGCCGAGCCGCTCGTCCATCATCCGGCCGGTGATCTTGGGGAACCAGAAGTAGATGCCGGCATAGGTGGCGAACACGATCGTGCCGAACAGCACGTAGTGGAAGTGCGCGACGACGAAGTACGAGTCGGACACGTGGAAGTCGATGGACGGGGCGGCGAGCAGAATGCCGGTCAACCCTCCGAACAGGAAGGTGATCAGGAAGCCGACGCTGAACAGCATCGGCGTTTCGAAGGTGAGCTGTCCCTTCCACATGGTGCCGATCCAGTTGAAGAACTTCACGCCGGTCGGCACCGCGATCAGGAAGGTCATGAACGAGAAGAAAGGCAGCAGAACCGCGCCCGTCGCGTACATGTGGTGCGCCCACACCGTCACCGACAGAGCCGCGATGCCCAGGGTGGCGAACACGAGCCCCTTGTATCCGAACAACGGTTTGCGGCTGAACACCGGGAAGATCTCCGAGACGATGCCGAAGAACGGCAGCGCGACGATATAGACCTCGGGGTGTCCGAAGAACCAGAACAGGTGCTGCCAGAGGATCACCCCGCCGTTGGCCGGGTCGAACACGTGCGCACCGAGGTGCCGGTCGGCCATCAGGCCGAGCAGCGCCGCGGTCAGGATCGGGAAGGCCAGCAGGATCAGGACACTGGTCACCAGAATGTTCCAGGTGAAGATCGGCATCCGGAACATCGTCATGCCGGGGGCGCGAAGGCACACCACGGTGGTGATCATGTTGACCCCGCCCAGGATGGTGCCGAGGCCAGAAACGACCAGCCCCATGATCCACAGGTCGGCGCCGACACCGGGGGAATGGACGACGTCGGACAGCGGGGTGTAGGCGAACCAGCCGAAGTCGGCGGCCCCGCCCGGGGTGAGGAAGCCGGACACCACGATCAGTCCGCCGAACAGGTACAGCCAGTACGAGAACGCGTTCAGCCGCGGGAACGCCACGTCCGGCGAGCCGATCTGCAGCGGAAGCACCGCGTTGGCGAACCCGAACAGGATCGGGGTCGCGTACAGCAGCAGCATGATCGTGCCGTGCATGGTGAACAGCTGGTTGTACTGCTCTGGGGAGAGGAACTGCGCGCCGGGCTGGGCGAGCTCGGTACGCATCAGCAGCGCCATGGCACCGCCGGCGAGGAAGAACAGCATCGAGGTGACCAGGTACAGGATCCCGATCTGCTTGTGGTCCGTCGTGCGGAGCATCTGCAGCATGCGGGAACCCTTGACCGTCCTCCGCACCGGATAGGGACGCGTGGCGATCGGCTGCGGGGCTACGGCCGTCACAATTCCTCCAGCCAAGGGCGGTTCGGGTTCCTGCCGGGGATCGTAGCCCGCACGGTTCCGGGCGGCGCTGCTGGGCCGCCGGCCCACGAGCCGCGGGTGACCCACGTCACCGAAGTGCGCGGGACGGCGCGGTGAACGAGCCGTCCCCGGGCGGGGTCGATCCGCGGCGGCCCAACCGGTAGCGTGCCGTGCGCGACCCACAGGCCACCATCCCAACCCCTGGTCGGTCGCACACGGACCGCACCGGTACGGACGATCTGGAGTGGAGACCATGCCTCGTCCCGCCATCAGCCCGGTGGTCTGGCAGCCGCCCGCGGCGCCACCTCGGGCGCGGCGACCGGAGAGCGTGCCGCCGATGCCCCCGCCGGTTCTCGTCGACCTCGACGCCATCGGTCCGGAAGACGTCGTCGTCGACCCTGACGGCCAGCCGATCACCGGCGTCGAGGACGGCAGGATCCTGCGGCTGACCGACGAAGGGCAGCGCATCGAACAGCTCGCCGACACCGGCGGCCGTCCTGACGGCATCGAGCTGATGGCCGACGGAGGACTGCTGGTCTGCGACGCCAGGCTCGGCCTGCTCCGGATCGACCCGGTGTCCGGACAGGTGCGCACGCTGGTCGCCGCCGGCACACCCACGGCGGGCAAGCCGCTGCGAGTGTGCAACAACGCGGCCGTCGCCAAGGACGGGACCATCTACTTCAGCGACTCCTCGCAGCGGTTCGACATCGACCACTGGATGGCCGACCTGTTCGAGCACACCGGCACCGGCCGGCTGTTGCGCCGCGATCCCGATGGCGAGGTGACCGAGCTGCTCTCCGGACTGCAATTCGCCAACGGGGTCGCGCTCGCGGCCGACGAGTCCTTCGTCGTGGTCGCCGAGACCGGTGCCTACCAGCTGCGCAGGGTCTGGTTGAACGGCGACCGGGCCGGCGAGGACGAGGTGTTCGTCAGCAACCTGCCGGGAGTGCCCGACAATCTCAGCACCGGAGCCGACGGCCGCATCTGGATCGCGCTGCCCAGCGTGCGCAATCCCGTGCTCGACTGGCTGGGCTCGCGTCACCCGATGCTGCGCAAGATCCTGTGGCGACTGCCGATGGCACTGCTGATGACGCTGGAGCGGCGCACCATGTGGGCGCTCGCGGTCGACTCCTCCGGGGCGTTCGTGTGCGACCTGCAGCGCCGGGGCGACGAACACCACATGGTCACCGGGGTCAGGGAGCATGCGGGCAAGCTGTACATGACCGGCCTGCTCGGGCGCACCATCGCCGTCGTCGACCTGCCTCCGGTGGCCGTCGGCTAGGCTGCCCGTATGTCGATCCGTCGCGTCATGCCCAACGTCGTCGCCGAGGATCTCGCCGCGAGCAAGGCCTTCTACAGCGGCTTCCTCGGCCTCGAAGTGCGGATGGACGAGCCGGGTTTCCTCATGCTGTGCTCGCCGAGCAACCCGACCGCCCAACTGACCGTCGTCTCGGGCGCGAGCGACTGGGATCCCAACACCTGCCGCACCACCATGGCCGTCGAGGTCGACGACATCGACGCCGTCCATGCCCAGGCCAAGGCCCAGGGCGTGAAGATCGTGTATCCGATCACCGACGAGCCCTGGGGTGTGCGTCGTTTCTTCGTCGAGGCTCCGGACGGCGGCGTGATCAACGTCAACAGCCATATCCGCCCGAATCCGACCGATCAGTCCGACAGCTAGTCAGAGCCGCCCCGCCCGTAGAGCCGTTCGGCGTACTGGGGGCCGTAGTAGCGTTCCAGCTCCTCGATCGGGTCGCCGGGGCGCTCGAAGGCTTTGGCGATGCGGGCCCGCGACGGCATGCGGTCCGGCGCCCATGTCTCCGCCTGCCACAGCCTGGACCTCAGGAACGCCTTGGCGCAGTGGTAGAACACCTCGTCGACCTCGACCACCGTCGCGAGCACCGGTTGGTGACCCTTGACGACCATCCTGTCGAAGAACGGCGCGTCGCGCACCAACCGGGCGCGACCGTTGATCCGCAGCGTGTCGCCCCGCCCCGGAATCAGGTAGAGCAGCCCGACTCGCGGGTTGGCCAGTATGTTGTGAAAGCCATCCATCCGCCGGTTTCCCGGCCGCTCCGGAATCGCGATCGTGACGTCGTCGAGCACCAGCGTGAATCCCGGCGGGTCACCCTTGGGCGAGACGTCGCAGCTACCGTCGGCCGCCGAGGTGGCGACCAGGCAGAACGGCGAGCACGTCAGCCACCACCTGTCCAGTTCACTCAGCCGGGACCGCGCCTTGTCCGCGGTCCGCTTCAGCGGCACACCGACGAGGTCCGCCAGCTCCTCCGAGGTGATCTCGGTCGCCGCGGGAGTGTCAACGGACACATCGTCCTCCACATCACTGTGTTGACGCTGATCCACGGCAGCCCAGGCATGGGATTGCGGGGAGGACCCGCCGCGCCACGGGTATCCTCCCCAGTGGTCCCGAACCCCTCGGTCGGCCGCTGAGGAGACCCCTCCGCCCCTCAGTAGCGCCGCCGCACTCGGAACCAGGCACGGGAACGTCCGCTTCCCCTACGGGGCGTTCCACAAAGCTTCGGCGGGATCCGGATCTTGGCGGAGGATCCGGTCTCCCGACTAGCTGTGAAAATATGTCAGCCATAGGCTCGAGGCAAAGGCCGAGATATCCATCCGGTAGGTAAACTGCCTGCTCAGATCCGCATACGGCGTTTTCCGGTCCGGATCAACCACCGCAGTTCGGGAGCGAGGATGGCAGCCGAACCCTTGGGAGCCTTGGCGTGACGCTCGGACCCCGCGGCCTGTTCGCGGAACGATTCGCGCTGCTCTACGCGGAGGCCGGCGAGCCTCCGCTGAAACGGATCACCGAGTCGGTCGGTCGGGCCCGCAGAGTCGACGAGCAGGGCCGCCCGGTGCGGGTGCCGGCGCAGCGGGTCAGCGACTGGCGCCGAGGACGCAATGTCCCGGCCAAGTTCTCCGCTCTCGCGGTAGTGCTGGACGTGCTCATCGGCGAGGCCCGCAAGACACGGCCGGCGCCGGTGGTCGACGGCCTCTACGACGTCGACCTGTGGCGCGCGCTGTGGGAGGAGGCCCTGGCCAGTCCCGTCCTCGAGGTCAGGCTGGGCACTCCACCCGACGACCTCGCCGTTCCCCCTGGCGAGGACGGCGCCTGTCCGTACCGGGGCCTCGCGGTGTTCCGGGAGGAGGACTCGGGCTGGTTCTTCGGCAGGCAGCGCAGCACGACGACCCTTGCCGGCAAGGTCAGCGCGGCCCAGAGCGGCATGGTCGTGCTGGTGGGCGCCTCGGGAGCCGGCAAGTCCTCGCTGATCCGCGCGGGGCTGGTGCCGGCACTCGACACGGATGTGGTGGCGCTCATGACGCCGACGGTCGACCCGCTCAAGGAACTGGGTCACCGGGTGCCGGAACTGACCGACGTGATGGCTGCGGTGGCCGCCGAGGAACCGGACGAGGAGTTCGCCGAAAGGGTGCGCGCCGCGGTCCGGTCCTTTGCCGCGCGCGCGAGCCTGCGACAGGCCCGGCCCGTGCTGGTCGTCGACCAGTTCGAGGAGTTGTTCACACTCTCGTCGGACGAGGGCCGGCGCAGGCTGTTCGTCGCGGCCCTGTCCGCGGCCTGCACGTCCGCCGATGCCCAGACACCGCCGCCGGCGCGGGTGGTACTCGGTGTGCGCGCCGATTTCTACGGCCGCTGTCTTGACTACCCGGCGCTGGCCGAGGCACTGCAGGACCGTCAGATGGTGCTCGGCGCCATGACCACGGCCGAGTTGCGCGAGGCGGTCGCCCGACCTGCGCGAGCCGTCGGCCTGCAGTTGGAGACCGGCCTGGTCGAGCTGATGATGAGCGACCTCGGGGTGACCAGCGGGCACCATCGTGCCGCCGCCGGCCAAGGCGCCTATGACGCGGGTGCCCTGCCTCTGCTCTCCCACGCCCTGCTTGCGACATGGCAGCGTCGGCAGGCCGGCAAGCTGACCGTCGCCGGCTACCGGGCGGCGGGCGGCATCCAGGGTGCCGTCGCGGCCACCGCGGAGCGGGCCTGGGCCGACCTTGACGCCGACGGGCAGGCCGCGGCGAAACCGGTGTTGCTGCGCCTGGTGCGGGTCGGCCAGGACAGCCAGGACACCCGCCGCAGGGCCACCAGGCAGGAGGTGATCGAACAGGCCGCCAACCGCTGTGCCGCCACTGAGGCACTGGAGGTGCTCACCAGTGCCCGGCTGGTGACTCTGGACGCCGACTCGGTGGAGATCACCCACGAGGCTCTGCTGCACGCGTGGCCACGGCTGCGGAGTTGGATCGACCGGGACCGGGCAGGCACCCTGGTACGCCAGCGTCTACGTGAGGACGCACAGAGTTGGGACGCCGAGGGCAGGGACCCCTCGCTGCTGTACCGAGGTGCCCGCCTCGCCGCGGTGCAGCACTGGGCGCAGGTGCGGGGACCGGACGCGCTGACCGGTGTCACCCAGGACTTCCTGACCAGCTCGGTCCGCCATCGACGCAGAACCGCCCTGCTGAGCAGGGCTGCCGTCGTCCTGCTCGTGGTGTTCGCCCTGCTGGCCGCGACAACGGCCGTCGTGGCTTTCCGGCAGAAGGAGGACGCCCAGTTCGCGCAGGTGCTCGCCGAAGCCGACCGGCTCCAGGCGAGCGACCCCTCCCTCGCCGCCGAGCTCGACGTCGTCGCCCATCGGCTGCGGCCCGACGACCGCACGGTCGACACCCGGCTGATCGCCACCGGCGTCACCCCGCTGGCCGCCCCCCTGCTCGGCCACTCCGGCGCGGTCTACCTGACCACGTTCAACCCGGCCGGGACCGTGCTCGCGTCGGCGAGCTACGACAGGACGGTCCGGCTCTGGGACGTGCGTGACCGTATGAGGCCCCAGCCGCTCGGCAAGCCGCTGACCGGTTTCGGCAGCTGGGTCACCACCGCGGTGTTCAGCCCCGACGGCAGGGTGCTCGCAACCGCCGGCGACGACCACATGATCCGGCTCTGGGACGTCACCCGCCCAGCGGCACCGACCCTGATCGGGCATCCGCTCACCGCCGGCGACGGCACCATCTACCTGTTGGCGTTCAACCCGGACGGGCGCACCCTCGCCGCGGCGAACGAGGACCACACGGCACGGTTGTGGGACGTGCACGACCCCGCCAACACGGCGCCGCTCGGTCCACCGCTCGGTGGACACTCGGGTCAGGTCCGCTCGCTGGCCTTCAGCCCCGACGGACACACCCTGGCCACCAGCGGCGACGACCACGTGATCCAACTGTGGGACGTCACCGACCCGGCGGCGGCCAGAATGATCGGCCAGCCGTTGGACGGCGACACCGACACCGTGCACTCGCTGGCCTTCAGCCCCGACGGCCGCACCCTGGCCAGCGGCAGCGACGACAGGACGGTGCGACTGTGGGACGTCACGGACCCGGCGGCGGCCAGAATGATCGGCCAGCCGCTCGGGCTGCTCCAGTCGGTGTGGTCGGTGGCGTTCAGCCCGGATGGATCGGTGCTCGCGGCCGCCTGCACCGATGGCGCGGCACACCTGTGGAACGTCCGGTCCCTTGCCAACCCCACACAGCTGGAGCAGCCGCTCGCGGCGGGAGGCGGACTGTTCGCGCTCGGCTTCAGTCCGGATGGGCACGCCCTGGCAACAGGCAGCGCCGACAACAGCGTCCGGCTCTGGTCACTGCCCGAGACGGTCGTCGCCGCACACACCGGGGCGATGCCGGGCGGTGGCCCGGTTTTCGGCCCCGGTGGGCACATGCTCGCCACCACCGGCGCCGACGGGGCCCTTCGGCTGTGGCGACTCACTGACGGGAGTCATCCCGTTCCGATCGGGCGGCCGCGGACCGAACCCATCAAGCTCGACTCGGCGGCCGCGTTCAGACCGGACGGGAACCTCGTCGCCGTTCCCAGCGCGGACCGCACCGTTCAGCTATGGGACATCCGAGATCCGGCCAATCCCGTCCAGGCCGGCCCGCCGATCCGACTGCCCGACATCCGCTACACCAACGAGGCCGAGTTCAGCCCGGACGGCCGTGTCCTCGCCACCACGCGGACCGATCTCAGCGTCCAGCTGTGGGACGTCAGCGACCCCGCGGACGTCACGGCCCTCGGCTCCCCCCTGACCGGGCACAGCGGATACGTGAACTCGTTCACCTTCAGCCCGGACGGCCACACGCTGGTCACCGGCAGCGCCGACCGGACACTGCGAGTCTGGGACATCACCGATCCGGCACATGCCAAGCCACGCGGCGGACCGATCACCGGACACACCGGCGCGATCAACGATGTCGCCTTCGATACCAGCGGGCACCTGCTCGCCAGCGGCGCTGACGACAAGACCGTGCGCCTGTGGGACGCCGGGAACCTCGACCACGTCGTGCCGGTAGGGACGCCGCTGACGGGGCACACCAAGGGCGTGAAGACAGTGGCGTTCAGCCCCGACGGGCGCACCGTGGTCAGCGCCGCCAGCGACGACACCATCCGGCTGTGGGACACCTCCGATCCCAGCCACGCCACGGCCTTCGGCCTGCCGATGTCCGCGTACACCTCCACCGGCTACACCGCCTCGTTCGACCCGGCCGGCGCCACCGTCGCCACCGCGAGCGCCGACGGTGTGCTGCGGCTGTGGCCGCTCGACGTCGACGGCGCCGTCCACCGGATCTGCGCCACCACCAGGAACGTCCTTACCCCCGAGACGTGGCGGCAGCACATACCGCAACTGTCCTACCGCCCGCCCTGCGGCTGAGCCGCGGCGCCCAGCTGGAGCCCCACCTCGCGCACCGCCTCGATCCGCTGGTGCACGACGGTCCAGGACAGCGGATCGAGCACCGGCCAGCGCGGGTGGCGGGTGGTCTGCCCATGGTGCAGCCGGTACAGCCAGGTGACCTGTGCGGTGATGTAGCCGGGGGTCAGCTCGGCGATCGCGGCCAGCAGCGCGTTGTCCTCCGAGCGCGGGACGGCGGTCCAGCCGCCCAGTGCCCGCACCACCGCCGTACGCATGGTCAGCCCGGCTGGGTGGACCGGGGAGCGCTCGTACTCGGTGATCAGCGCACTGATCTCACCCGGCCGCACGAGGCCCGGCGGCAGCCGCAGCGGGACCGGCACCCGAGTCGAGTCGGGCAGCAGGTCGTCGGCCTGGCCGGCGACCCACCCGATCGCCGGATGGGCATGAAACGCCTCTATCGCCACTGCCAGGCCGTCCGGCAGGATCAGGTCGTCGGAGTCGAGCACGTGCACCAGTGAGCCGGCCGCTCTGGACAGCGCGAGGTTGCGTGCGGCCGCGACACCGATTCGCTCGCCGACCCCCTGATGGCGGGCGAACGGGAACCGTCCGACCACCTCGGCCAGGCAGGGCCGCTCGCCGTCCTCCTCGACGATCCACTCCAGTTCCCAGCCAGCGGGAAGACGCTGCGCCGCAAGGCTGTCGCCGGCCGCGCCGAGCAGCTCGGAACGGTCATTGAGAGTAGCTGTGAGCACTGACAGCAGCGGCATACGGCCCAACGTAGTAGAACGCCGCACCGTGATGACGCATGACAGTCAACGGCCTGCGTACAGTGCCGTTATGCGCGTACTGGCCTGGTTGGGAAGCCTCCGGCTGGTCGTGGCCGTACTGACCGCCGTGAGCGCCTTGCAGATCGGTCTCGTCACTCTCGGCAACATCACCGATTACGGCACGAACTACGCGTTCGTCCAGCACGTGTTCGCGATGGACACCACGTTCCGGTCCCCGAACGTCATGTGGCGGGCCGTCACGGATCCGACCCTGGTGACCATCGGCTACGTCCTGATCATCGGGTGGGAGGCGCTGACCACCCTCGTCCTGTCGGCCGGGCTGGTGGCGTGGCTGCGGGGCAGCCGACTCGGCCGCTCCCTGTCCTCCCTCGGCTGGCTGATGCAGGCGATGCTGTTCGGTGGCGGATTCATCGCCATCGGCGGCGAATGGTTTGAGATGTGGCAGTCGAGCAAGTGGAACGGCCTGGCCGCCGCGTTCCAGAACATCACCATCGCCTCGGTCGGGCTGATCCTGGTGCACCTGTCCGGGTCCCGTTCCCCCAGGACCGATGCTCGCCTGGACTGAGGAATTACCTCCGTTGGCCGCTGTTGCCCCGGTATCGCCTCTGTGAGGCTGGCCCGAAACGGCGATGACCGAGGGGGTACGAACGTGCGTCTGTACAACGCTGGCAGCCGTGTCGGCGCGCTGGCGGTCGCCGCGCTGGCGGCGGCCGGGATGGGACCGGCGTTGCCGGGCACGGCCGCCGCGTCCGTCACATCCGCGGTCGCCCCGGTCTCCTGGGGTACCTGCGCGGACAGTGACCTCGACGGTGTTCCCGCGGCGCAGCGCACGAAGTTCAGCTGTGCCGTCTACGTGGTGCCGATGGACTATGCCCACCCGGAGAACGGCTCAATCAACCTGGCGATGATGCGCAGGACGGCGAATGACACGGCACACCGAATAGGGTCGCTGTTCCTCAACCCCGGCGGCCCTGGCGGTACCGGGTACCAGCTGCCGATCGCCGCTTCGACACGCATCTTCCAGCCCGAAGTGCTCGACCGGTTCGACCTGGTCGGCTTCGATCCGCGCGGCGTCGGCAGAAGCACAGCGCTGCGCTGCTTCACCACCCAGGAGGACCATGACAAGGTCTTCGCCAACGTCGCCGCGATTCCGCTGACCGGCAAGGAGATCAGGGACGCGACCGCCGCCAATCGCACCTACGGCCAGTACTGCGGCCGCCTCGCCGGCCCGCTCATCGACCACATGAGCACCGCCGACGTCGTGCGTGACCTCGACAGGATGCGGGCGGCCGTCGGAGACGACAAGCTCAACTACGTGGGTTTCTCCTACGGCACCCTGATTGGCGCGACCTACGCCACCATGTTCCCCGGCTCGACCCGGGCGATCGTCATCGACGGCAACGTCGACCCGGAGCTCCGGCTGTCCAACGGCCTCGAGTACGACCGGCAGCGCGCAGGCGGCTTCGAGGCGTCCCTCGACGCGCTGCTGAAGCGCTGCGACGCGGCGGGCGCGGCCTGCGCGTTCGGCGGTGGCGCTCGCGCCAAGTTCGACGACATCCGGGAAAGCCTGAAGCGCAACGGCCCGGTCAGGCTTCCCAACGACGCGACGGTCAGCTACTCGACTCTGATCACCACGGTGTCCTCCGTTCTCTACCGTGTCGAGTTGCTGGAGTCGCTGACCAAACTGATGCAGGCCGTCTACGAAGCGGTCCACCCTCCGCTGGGCCAACAGCCTGACGCCGTTGGCGCCGACGTCACCGCCCTGCTCTCCAGTGCCGGGAACATCCGGTGGGACGCGCTGCCGGACACCGCCTACGTCACCGACGACTCCTACTCCGCCGTCAACTGTTCGGACAAGCCGTTCTGGCAGCCGGCTATCGCGACGCCAGCGATCGCGGACAGCTGGGATGCCACGATGCCGACCTTCGGCCGCGAGCTGGCCTGGGGGGATCCCGCGGTGTGTCCACTGTGGCCGGTTCATGACGCCGCTCCCTATCGGGGACCGTGGAACCACAGGACGACGAACCCGGTGCTGGTGATCGGCAACTACCACGATCCGGCGACCCAGTACGAGTTCGCGAGACGAATGTCGCGGGAGCTGGGCAACGCCCGCCTGCTCACCGTGGACGCCTTCGGGCACTGCGTTCTCGGCAAGAGTCTCTGTGCCGACAGGATCGCCGCGAGGTACCTGACCGAGCTGGCCATGCCGGATCCGGGAACCGTCTGCGCACCCAACGTGCAGCCGTTCCCCGACGCCTCACCAACGTCGTCCCGACCGTGACCCGACAGGGAGTGGACCTGCCCGCCCCGCCCGGCGATTCTGGTGACCAACGACCGGATTGAGGAGGGACGGTATGGGTGCACTGCGGGATCAGGTCGCGGTGGTGACCGGGGCCACCAGTGGCATCGGTACGGCGATCGCCGAACACTTCCACGCCGAGGGAGCCACCGTGGTGCTCGCCGGTCGCCGCGAGGAGGCCGGCGAGCCGTGGCACGCCGGCTCGGTGACAACGCCCACTTCGCGCGCACCGACATGGGCGTGGACGCCGAGGTGGCGGCACTGATCAACGACACGTCGAGCGGTTCGGCCGGCTGGACTGCTTGGTGAACAATGCCGGACTGCCTGGCCAGCGCAACGGCATCGCCGATTTCGACCTGGACCGGTTCGACCGGCTGATGGCCGTGAACCTGCGGGGCCCGCTGCTGGCGATCAAGTGCGCGGCTCCCAGCATGATCGCGCGGCAACATGGTTGTGTGATCAACATTGCGAGCGTCTCGGGACTCCGCGGCGGGTACTCCGGCCACGACTACAGCGTGGCCAAGGCCGGTCTGCTACACCTGACCCGCTCGGTCGCGGTGGAACTGGGCCAACACAACATCCGGGTCAACAGCATCAGCCCGGGCCCCATCGCCACCGGCATCTTCGCCAGGGCCACCGGAGGCGGGGACAGGGAGCGGTCGGCCGAGCCCGAACACGCGCCCTTCGCCCAGTTCCTGCCGGCACACCAACCCATGCCCCGGGTCGGTGTCACCCGCGACGTGGCCAAGGTCGCGGTGTTCCTCGCCAGCGACGCGGCCGGCTTCGTCAACGGCCAGGACATCGCCGTCGACGGAGGCATGTCGGCCGGCCGCCCCTGGTCGGTGTTCGTCGCCGAACGCGAAACCATGGCCGCTGACGGCTAAGCGTGGGCACCGGGCAGCCGGCGGCCCATTCACACGGTGACGACCTCCACCATGTCCCGCAGTCCGGCAAAGTCGCTTCCGTTACGCGTGTACAGCGGCAGGCCCTGTGCCGACGCCACGGCGGCGATCAGCAAGTCCATGCGTCCTGGTCGAGGGTCACGGTTCGCCTCGAGAGTCAGCGCGACCAGTGTTCCGTAGCGCGTAGCCGCGGCGCTGTCGAATGGCAGCGGCTCGAAGTCGACAATGGCCGCACCCAGTTTCTCGGTCCGTGCCGCCCTTGTCGCGGGATCTCTTGCCATCGCGACGCCTTGATGCAGTTCAGCCATGGTGATCGCGGTGATCTCCGGGATCCGCGGAAGGCTGGCTGGATCGAGCATATCGAGATCAATGTAGGCGCAGGTGTCCAGCACGCCGGATTCGTGGCGCTCAGCCATGAGTCCGGTCCCACACGTCACCAACCCGGTCCTGGGTGCCGAAGAACTCATCGGCTTCCTGTCGCATCGCGACGTAGTCGACGCGAGGCAGCCTTCGATGACGTTCGACCAGCTCGTTAGCGGTCAGTCGCCGCCGCCGCGGCAGTGGACGAAGTTCCGCGATCTCCACACCGTTACGAGTGACGTGGTACGTCTCCCCGGCCTCGACCGCGTCCATGACAGCGGCGGAGTTGTTGCGGAACTCCCGTTGGGTGATCACCTTCACGAGACCTAGCGTAGCCCGCCGTAGCGCGACTCGCTACAAGCTGTCCTTCCGTCACAAATGGTTGCTTTGCACAAGTAACTTGATTAACCTCGAAGGGGGAGGTGAGGCGATGAACAACGGGGTGGGACCGCATCCGGGCTCGAGGTACAAGTGGATCGCGTTGTCGAACACCACGCTGGGCATGCTGGTGGCGACGATCAACTCGTCGATCGTGCTGATCGCCCTGCCGGACATCTTCAAGGGGATCGGGATCGACCCACTCGAACCGGCGAACACGGGCTACCTGCTCTGGATGATCATGGGATTCCTCGTCGTCACGGCCGTACTGGTGGTCAGCTTCGGCCGGCTTGGCGACATGTACGGCCGCGCCCGCATGTACAACCTCGGCTTCGCGATCTTCACCGTCTCGTCGGTCATGCTGGCGATCACGTGGTTCGGCGGCGACGGTGCCGCGTTGTGGCTCATCGGCTGGCGAATCGTCCAAGGCGTCGGCGGCGCCTTCCTGATGGCCAACTCCTCGGCCATCCTCACCGATGCCTTTCCCGTCAACCAACGTGGCCTCGCCCTCGGCATCAACGGCATCGCGGCGATCGCCGGCTCCTTCCTCGGCCTTGTCGTCGGTGGTGTGCTCGCACCGGTCGACTGGAACCTGATCTTCCTGGTGTCCGTGCCGTTCGGGATTCTCGGCACGATCTGGGCCTATCTGAAACTGCGCGACACCGGTGTCCGCACACGCGCGCGGATGGACTGGTGGGGCAACATCACCTTCGCGGTCGGACTGATCGCGACACTGATCGGCATCACCTACGGCATCCAGCCGTACGGCAGCGCGCCGACCGGTTGGGGCAGCCCCTTCGTCGTGTCCTGCCTCGCCGGCGGCGCCGTGATGCTCGCCGCGTTCGTGGTCATCGAGAACAGGGTCGACAACCCGCTGTTCGACCTGTCGCTGTTCAGGATCAGAGCGTTCGCCTGGGGCAACGTGGCGAACCTCTGCGCATCACTCGGCCGCGGCGGCCTGCAGTTCATCCTGATCCTCTGGCTGCAAGGAATCTGGCTGCCCCAGCACGGGTACAGCTTCGTGCGGACGCCGTTCTGGGCCGGCATCTACATGTTGCCGATGACCGCGGGTTTCCTGCTCGCCGCGCCCACCTCCGGAGTGCTGTCCGACCGCATTGGAAGCCGACTGCTCGCCTCGAGCGGTCTCGCCGTCACCGCACTCACTTTCGCCTGGCTGATCTGGCTTCCCGTCAACTTCGACTACCCGACGTTCGCGGTGGTCCTGCTGCTCAGCGGCATCGGCATGGGCATGTTCTCCTCGCCGAACCGGGCCGAGGTGATGAACAGCCTGCCGCCCGGTGCCCGGGGCTCCGGTTCGGGAATGATGACGACCTTCCAGAACTCCGCGATGGTGCTGTCGATCGGGTTCTTCTTCAGCCTCATCATCGCGGGACTGTCCGCCAGTCTGCCCGACACGATGAGTAGAGGTCTTGCCGCGCACGGGGTGCCGGCAGCGGCCGCCAGTCAGCTCTCGCACCTCCCGGCGGTTGCCGTACTGTTCGCGGCGTTCCTCGGCTACAACCCCATCCAGCAGCTGCTCGGTCACCACGTCGGGCAGCTCCCGCCGGATCAGGTGGCGTTCCTCACCGGCCACGGTTTCTTCCCGAGCCTGATCTCCGGCCCGTTCTCCCAGGGACTGTCGGTCGCCTTCTCGTTCGCCATCGTGGTGTGTGCGATCGGCGCGATCGCATCCCTGCTCACCGGACGGTCGCCTGCCGCGTTCGAGGTTTCAGGAACGGCGGGAAACAAGCACAGGGAGATCGACACCGAGACATCGTCCGAAACGGATACCTCCGTCGCCAGCCGTCCCGGAGTGCCAACGAACCGACGTTGACCGAGGATGACGGATACCCGACAGGTGAGCACGGCTTGGTCGCCCGACGGCGACGCGGTGCCTTCCATGTGCGGCCAGTGGGGTTGCTGTTTCGCGTGTTTTCTCGGCTCACTCGAACGTGCGCTTGGGGGCACTCATTCGGACGTGCTGCACGGCCGCCCACACACGTACCTTCAATTCAATGGGGAGAACGAAGAAACGGGCACAAAAAGTACTGTGGCGCTTGTGGGGCTACGTGCTGCTCCTCGCCGCCATTTACCTGTGGACGACCGCGGACGTCAATCTGGTGATGGTGTTGACCTTGTCCGGACTTGCGTTTCTGTACATGCTCTTCGCCGCACCGATGTGGTGCATGGCACCGAACAGCACCAACGGAAACCCGTGCAGCAACAATGCCAGAGGAATCCTGATCGGCTGCTGGATCAGGAAACACAAGTGGCAAAAAGTGAGGATGGTCGTCAAGAGACAACGGTGGATCGAGCTGATTCGCCGTTCGCGGTCGTCAGTTGGCGCGCAGGCCGCAACCATCGGAGCGATGAGCAGCTTCTCCTCGGCGACGGTTACGGCGATCGCGCTGGCCGTCAGGCGATGAACGTCCGGCAGTGACGGCATCACCGATTGCGGGCTGGCAGATAGGCCTGCGGGGTCGTCTCGCTGCTGTCGGGCTTCCGGAGCAATCGGGCCGCTTCGGGAC
This sequence comes from Kutzneria sp., assembly GCA_019239965.1. Classification (GTDB taxonomy): domain Bacteria; phylum Actinomycetota; class Actinomycetes; order Mycobacteriales; family Pseudonocardiaceae; genus Kutzneria. The sequence goes on from JAFAZC010000118.1 coordinate 19,844, forward strand.
ACGACTGTGCGCGGCAATGATTGACTGGGGACCCATGTCCGTGCTCACGCGACCGCTCCCGGAAATCTGGAGGACGCCACTGTGACAGCCCCGCCTCTGACCGCGGTCGTCACCGGCGCCGCGAACGGGATTGGACAAGCGCTGGCGGAGGCGCTCCATGCCCGAGGCGCCCGCCTGATTCTTGCCGACGTGGACGATGACGCTCTTGCCATGACGGTGACACGGCTGGGCGCCACAGGAGTGCTGGCCGATGTGTCCGATCCGGCGGCGATGAGCGCTCTCGCGGCACAGGCTCCGCAGGCCCGTCTGATCTGTCTCAACGCCGGAGTGGTGGGACAGTCGCTTGGCGCGCCGTGGGAGGTGCCGCCCGACGACTGGGACCGCGTGTTCGCCGTCAATGTCGGCGGAGTGGTCAACGGCCTTCGCGCGTTCGTGCCGGCTCTGCTGGCTTCGGGAGAACCTGCTCACGTGCTGATCACGGCGTCCCTTGCCGGACTTGCGGTCTTTCCGGGAGGCGGGGCGTACGGCCCGTCGAAGCACGCCGTGACCGCCATCGCCCAGCATGCCGCCATGGCGCTGGCCGGCACATCGGTACGGGTGAGCATGATCTGCCCCGCTCTTGTCGCCACGGGCATGTCACCAGAAGGAGCCGATCCGGCGCTCGTTGCGGGCGATGCGCTCAAGGCCGTCGACGACGGCGTTTTCGCTGTCGTTCCCGCGGAGTGGCGGACAGCCGTCGTCACGCAGGCCGAACGAATCGTGTCCGGGCACTGGCCCGCACCGCCCTCGGCGGCCGCCCACCCGGCGCAAGACTGACCACCCTGCCCGATCGGAACGATTAAAGATCTTTCGGTATTTGAGTGAGGCGGGTCATAGGGAAAGGCCGGTATGGTCGAGGAAGTTGAAGCACAGCTGGTAGCTGCTGCCGATACGTTCCAGGCCGGCCTGCGCGGCGTGGTGGGCCTCGTCGATGGTGTCGGGGCACAG
>JAFAZC010000201.1 GCA_019239965.1 Kutzneria sp.
CCACCTGAGGCCCCTCCCGTCCCTGCGACCAGGAACAACAGTGGAAAGCTGGGCAGACCAGCGGCTACCTCACGCCCGAAACCCGACGGTCAGCTGTCGCCTGCCACGCCGACCACCCAGAACCCGCATCGGTGGATCGAGGCTAAGGCGCCGAGTCTGGACGAACTGTGTGGACAGTGCGCCCGCGGCAAGATGTCGCCGTATTGACCTAAGTGCTCAAGTGTGTACGGGTAGATGTGCTCAGTTATGTGGGCTCGAACTGGTTCACGAGTTGCCGGTCCCCGTTACGTATAGCGGCGGGCTTATTCGCTTGCCTACGCTGCAACGATCGACAGGTGACCCAGCCTACGTTGCATACCCGGCGGCTGACGCTCGTTCCGCTGGTTGATGAGCACCTCGAGTTGGAGGTCGAGCTGGACTCCGATCCTGAGGTGATGCGTTACCTCACCGGTCGGGCACTCACCCGTGCCGAGGCCGAGCGTGCACATCACCGTCGGCGTGCTGCCGCGCGTAAGGTGCCCGGTCTAGGCTTCTGGGTTGGATTCGCCGAGGACGGCTTCGTCGGTTGGTGGATTCTGCAACCGCCGCATGGGCCGGACCAGCCCAACATCGCAGGAGAGGCCGACCTGGGCTACCGGCTGTTGCGTTGCCGGTGGCGCTGCGGGTATGCCAGCGAGGGTGCGAAAGAACTCATCCGCTATGGTTTTTCCAATCTGGGACTAAACCGTATCTTCGCTCAGACGATGGCCGCCAATACCGCCTCACGGGCAACCATGGCTGCTGCCGGGCTTTCCTTTGTTCGAGCGTTCATCTCTGCCGGGACCTACGAGGATGCGGTATTCGGCGCGGAGCAAGGTGAAGTCGAGTACGACATCACCCAGGCCAAGTGGCAGCAGCGCCAAGCCACCGCGTTGGAGAATCAACAGCAGGCGAGTCTCGACCGATGCACTGACTCGACACGAGAGAAACGTCCCGGCTAGAGCTAGCTGCTCCCGATTGGGATCGCTGTTTGGCCACGCTGGTGTATGAGCCGGACCGGTCCGGCGCCCAGGTGGTGTGTGCGACGCACTCGCCGATCCTGGCCGCCGCGACCGGCGCCCGCTCAACGTGTCACTTACAGCCGCACCAAGGCCCACGACGGCTACCGCAACGACGACTCAGGTTACGTCTCGATGGCCGCCGGACTGCGTAAACCGGGGTCTAACACCATCGCGCTGGCGTCTAGCGCATACTCCGTCCCGATCGAGATCGGCAACATCCGGAAAGGCGACCTGTCCGTCCGCTGATCGATCGCGGCCTCGTAAAAGGCGTCCGCGAGCGCCACGATGACAGCGCTGATGCCAGGCCCGTCGCTGAAGAAGTAGTCGGCCATGGTGTTGTGGGCCTCCTGGTTCTCGACCACCGCCTCAATGACCGCCGCCTGGAAGTCCTGCGACTCCATGAACTGCTTCTTCGAGTTCACCTTGGTCTGGTTGATCAGGTCCGGGGAGGCGAGCAGCCGCTGCACCAGTCCCTGCACGAACTCCCGGAGCTGCGACTCGGTGAACGATTCGGCGCCGAAGAGGTCGTTCATTTTGTCGATGACGATCTGGAGTGCGACGTACTTCGGCTCCTTTCGGGTGCCGGTGCCTGCGGCGCTGATGCCATTGAGCCCGCCGTCGCCGGTCAGCGAGATGTCCACCGCGGTCGCTTGGTGTGCTTGACGCCGACCAGGACCACGTCGGAGAGGTCGACCTCAGCGGCCCAGGATGAGTCTGCGATGACCTTCTCCAGGAGCCGCAGGAAGATCGACAGCATCTCCATGTACGGGTCGCCGTAGTCAACGATCTGACTCATGAAGTCCTAGAGCCGGATGAGGGTGGAGACGTCCTTGCGGAACAGGTCGAGGGTGTTGAGGGTGACCTTGTCGTCGGCCTCGATCGCAGCCGCGTAGCGGCGGGCGAACTCGTTCTTGGCCGGGCTGATCGCAGCCGAGAGCGCGTTGTTGCCCTTCCGGGCGACCCACAATTCAGCGACCTTGCGCACCTGATCTGACGTGTAAATCCCGGCCTGGGCGAGCTTGGTGGAGAGGTGAAAGACGACGTACGGGTCGGTCTCGGTCTCCAGGGGGGCGTTGGTGAAGTACGGCTCGAACGCAGCCCGGATGTCCTCGGGCTTGTTCACGAAGTCGATGGCAATAGTCTTGCGCTTCTGCTCCCCACCCGCGGTGCGATGGGTGCGGTTGAGCCGCGAGAGCGTCTGCACCGCAGCGACCCCGGAGAGCTTCTTGTCGACGTACATCGCCGAGAGCAGCGGCTGGTCGAACCCGGTCTGGAACTTGTTGGCGACCAGCATGATCTTGTACGTCGCGCCCTTGAACGCGGCGGCCAGGTCCACGCCTATGACTCGGGCGTGCCATCTTGGTTCCGGCTGCGACGTCGTATCCGGCAAACCTATGCTCTTCCACTGTCCATTGTGGGCTACGTGATCAGCACATTCACGGTCGTGGACTTGCGAGCTCCGTTCGGGCCGAGTAACGAGAAAATCGTCCCCGCACACATCCAAGTCGATGCCATCGAGTACGACTCTGTCTTTGTAGGCCTTTTCAGTCCCGAAGCCATAATCGCTGAACGTGACGGCGTTTGTGTGCGGGTCCGGGCGAAGTTCAGCAGGCGAGCGTGGCCGCTGCCAACGCGTGCCAGCTCGCCCGCGTCCCCTCTTCGGTCGCCTCGGTGAACCGCGTGTCACCGAGGCGACGTCGCGCGGTCTGCTCGATCCGGGCCACATCCGGTTGGGAACGATCCGGCAGGCCGCGTACGCCTGCGCTCGCCGCGAGCAGCCGCGCGGCCTGCTCATACTCTTCGTTGCGCAGAGCCAGATCCGCGACCCCGACGAGCACCTGGGCGACCCAGGGCGCATACCCTACCTCGGACGCCACCCGGAAGGCCGCGATGCGGTGTTCGCGGGCCTCGTCGAGGTCCTCGACAAGGTAGCCGAGTAGATCGTGTGCCATCGCACGGACGTTTGCCAACCTGGCGTCATCGCCCAGCATCGCTGTCACGACGTCGAGTTGCCGGTGTGCCTGTTCGGCGTCGCCGATCCAGCGCGCAAGCTCCGCTTTCGACAGGGCCAACTCAACCAGCGCATCCGGCCAGGCGACGCGTTCCGCGTACCGCTGCGCCTCGGCCATGGCGCCCGCACTCGACTCCTCATCGCCCAGCAGCCAGTACAGCTGGGCCTGCCGCGACCGCATCGGCACGACGTCGTCGATGGCGCCGACCTCGGTGACGACTGCGATTGCCTGTTCGTAGTGCTCGCACGCACCGGTGAACTGGCCGCGCACGGCGATACGCTCCGCCAGTACGGTCCGGGCGAACGAAATCCCCCACCGTTCGCCGAGCGCGAGAAACTCGGTAAGCGCCATCTCGAGATGCGCGTCCGCATCCCGCCCACCATGGCCGAGCATGATCTGCATCTTGCCAACGTGTAGCCGGGCCAGTGCGCGCACCCAGGGGTCCTCGTCGTCTAACAGTGGTTCCCACGCGCACGAGAGGCCGTCCGGCGCCCGCAGCATGCGTTCCAATGGGGCGACCAATCTCACCCGCGGGTCGTGGGACTGACTGCGCTGGCCGAACCTGTATGCCTTGTGGATCCACTCCGCCGCCTCGTGTTCGCCGCGCCGACCGGAGCTCACGAACGGCACTGCAACCGCGTATACCGTGGCCCGGACCTTATCGGTCACCTCGCCGAGCATCTCGGTGGCCGCGGTGAGCAGCTCGATGCCTTCGGTCTTGTGCCCGCTGAGCCACCAGTAGGAGCCGGCACCCGCCGCGAGCCGCATCGCCGCGTGCGCCTCGCCGGCCGCGATAGCACCACGCATCGCGAAACCGATGTTGTCGTGCTCGGCCTCGAGCGTGGCGAGCCACTCCAACTGGTTGGCGCGGCGAAGATGTGGATCCGCGGTTTCGGCGAGTTCGGTGAAGTACTCAAGATGCGCACGGCGAGTCAGTTCCGATTCCCCCGCCTCCGCGAGACGCTGCTCGGCGTACTCCTTGATCATGCCAAGCATCCGGTAACGCGGCGCCGTATCGCCCTCGATGATCACCAGCGATTTCTCGGTCAACGCGGTCAGCAGGTCAAGCACCTGACCCCTCTTGACCTCGTTGCACGAGCAGACACGCTCGGCCGCTTCCAGGCTCGCACCATCGGAGAACACCGAAAGCCTGCCCAGGACCACTCGTTCGGCGTCAGTGAGCAGCTCCCAGCTCCAGTCGATCACCGCGCGCAGCGTCCGGTGCCGGGGCAGCGCGGTCCGGCTGCCGCCGGTCAACAGGCGGAACCGGTCGTCGAGCCGGCTGGTGAGCTGATCGAGGGACATAGTGCGCAACCTGGCCGCGGCGAGTTCGATGGCCAGCGGCATCCCGTCCAGTGCCCGGCAGACGCGCGCCATGGTCGACAATGTGTGGGCGTCGGTCGCGAGGTTCTTGCGTACCGCCCTGGCTCGGTCCCGTAGCAGCCGGACGGCCGGAGCGGACTCGATCTCGCCGGTGTCAGCGTCGGCGGCGGGCAGGACCAACGGCGCGACCGGCCACAGTGCCTCGCCGGTGATACCCAGGGGTTCCCTGCTCGTCGCGAGGATCCGCAGCCGCCGGCACTCTCCGAGCACCTGATGGGCGAATGTCGCCGCGGACTCGATCAGGTGCTCACAGTTGTCCAGGATCAGCAACATCTCCCGTTCGCGGACCGCGGCGACGACCCGGTCCGTCGGCTCCGCGTCCGGCACCTCACCGAGAAGCGAATCCCGCAGGCCAAGCGCGGCGAGCGTCGCTTGCGCCACGTCACCGCCGGCGCCGATGGCGGCGAGTTCCACCAGCCAGGCCCCGTCCGACAGGCCACCGAGCAGCGTGCGCACGGTTTCTGTGGCCAGCCTGGTCTTTCCCGAGCCGCCCGGTCCGATCAGGGTGGCGAGCCGATGTTCGGCGATGAGTTCGCGGACCGTGGTGACATCCGCGTCCCTGCCGACGAAGCTGGTCAGCTCGGCACGCAGGTTGGTGTTCCGGCTTCGCTCCCGCCGTCCCAACTCACCCCGCAGCAGCGCGACGTGCAATTCGGACAGTTCCGGTGAGGGGTCGACGCCCAGCACGTCGGCCAGGGCTTCTCTTGTGCGCTGATACACAAGCAGTGCCTCGTTGTCACGACCGGCCGCGACGAGGGCACGCATCAGCGCGGCGACAAGCCGTTCCCGTACCGGATACCTGGCCGCCAAGTCGGTCAGTTCAGTGACCAGCTTCGCGTCGTGGCCGAGGCTGGTCTCCGCGTCGAATCGGTCCTCCATGGCGGCCAGGCGCAGCCCTTCGAGCCGGGTGACCGCCGCGTCGAACGCCGCACTGTCCGGAAGGCCGATGTCCCGCATGGGCGCATCACGCCACAATGCGAGGGCCTCGCGCAGCCGCCGTGGATCCTCGTCATCGTGGACCTGGCTGAGGAGGTGTTCGAACCGCACGGCGTCGACAGCGTCAGCGTCCACCATCAGCTGGTAGCCGTTCGTCCGCCCCTCAACCAACCCTTGCGGCAGCACTTTCCGCAGCCGGGAAACCAAGCGTTGCAAGGCATTCGACGCGTCGGTGGGCGGGTGCTCGCCCCAGATCCAGTCAATGAGCGTCGCCTTCGGGACGACGTGACCTGGTTGGAGGGCGAGGGCGACCAACAGTCCGCGCAGCCGGGCACCCGGCACGTCGACCAGGGCACCGTCGTCCGTGTGAACCTCGAATGGTCCAAGTAACCGGATCCGCACTTGGCCGATTTTGCCAGGTCACCGCGGCAGGTGGTCTGGTCGACCAGGTGTCCGGCGCCGTCGGTGTCTGAGCTGTGTCAGCCCCATGTCAGGCCTGTCGGCGATCGTGGCCGGAACAACCGCCACGAAAGGAAATCCGATGAGTCGGGCTGTTTCCATCCCGCACGGCCTTCCCATGGAGCGCGACGCGGGCCCCTTCGACCCGCCCCGCCAGATCACCCGGCTGCGCGAGACTCGCCCGGTCAGCCCCCTGCTCTTCCCCGACGGCCATGAAGGCTGGCTCGTCACCGGCTACGACGCGGTCCGCCAGGTCATGGCCGACACCCGGTTCAGCTCCCGCCTGGACATCGGTGTCGTCCACGTGCCCTACGAGACCCCCGGCATGCCCGTGGCCACCGAACCGTCCCCGCAGATGCCGGGTTTGTTCATCGCGATGGACCCGCCGGACCACAGCCGGCTACGGCGCAGGCTCACGGGCGCCTTCACCGTCAAACGCATGAAAGCGCTCGAAGAGCACATCACCGACATCACCGAGCGGCAGCTGGATCACCTGGCCAGCCTCACCCCGCCGGTCGACCTGGTTAAGGAGTTCGCGCTGCCGGTGCCCTCACTGGTGATCTGCGAACTGCTCGGTGTCCCCTACGAGGATCGCGAGACCTTCCAGGCCAACTCCGCCCAGTTCCTGGTCAGAGACCAGTCGCTTGACGAGAAGACGGCCGCGTTGAGCGCGCTGACCGGATATCTCGCCGAACTGGTCATGCACAAGCGCGCCGAACCCGGCGAAGACATACTGTCCGACCTAGCTCGCCATGACGACCTCACCATCGAGGAGCTGGCCGGAGCCGCCTTCTTGCTGCTGCTCGCGGGTCATGAGACCACCGCCAACATGCTGGCACTGGGCACTTTCGCACTCCTGGAGAACCCCGAGCAGCTGGCCGAACTCCGCGCCAACCCGGACCTGATGCCCGATGCCGTCGAGGAGCTCCTGCGCTACCTGTCCATTGGCGACATCTTCTACCGCTATGCCAAGGAGGACCTCGAGCTCGGCGGTGAAACGATCCGGGAGGGATCGACGGTCGTCGTCTCGATGCTGGCCGCCAACCACGATCCCCAGCGCTTCGACGACCCCGACACTCTGGATATCCATCGCAAGGCCCGCGGTCACCTGTCTTTCGGCCACGGCGTCCACCAGTGCCTAGGCCAGCAACTGGCCCGCGTTGAGATGCGCGCCGGTTTCGACGGACTGCTCCGTCGCTTCCCGACCCTCACGCTCGCCATCCCCGCCGCCGAGGTGAAACTCAGGACCGACATGAACATCTACGGTCTCCATGAACTGCCGGTGACCTGGACGGACACGATGAGGTAAGGCCGTAGGCCGGCGGACTCGACTTGGGGTTGAAGCGCGAAAGCTGGGCCGTATCGCGGCTCGACGAGTGTCTGGACCGGCTGGAGCAGGAGGAGTTCGCGGAGCACATTCGCACGGACCGTTTGACGGTCTGCGAGGTAGCCGACCGCATTGCCCAATCGGCGGGACTTTCCATCGCTCCCGACAGCGACGGCCCATTGCGGGCGAGGATCCGTCGGTATGCCACCAGTCTTCGCCACATCCGTTTCGACTGACTGGTGGTGCACCGGTGTGTATGTCCGCCGCGATGAGATAGGGAGCCGACGCCTCCTTCGAAAGCGCTGTGCCGCACCTGGCGCAAGGTGAGCTCGGGTGCCGGATGGCACTCGAAACCTGTGGTCACGGGGGTCGAGCGACGTCTATAATCTTGCTGTGGCCGTCGTAGCGATCTCTCGCCGATTTACCGGCCCCCTGGCCCCGCAGGGGCGCCACGGGGACCGGACATCGCCACGTGTCCAGAGTTGAGCCGAGGCTGACTGATCCGTCCCGTCGAGTGGTGGGCCCAGGGGCCAGGGGTGATTTCCGCACCCCAGCACCCCTCTCGATCGGAGTCCGCCGTGACCGCTCACCTTTCCGCCGGCCAGCTTGCCCGCGACCTGTCCATTCGGGACCTCACCGATCCCACCGCCGGCACGCATGCCCTTCAGCTCGTTCTCGACCAAGCCGTCTCCGCGCTGGCGGACCGATGGGCGTGTGAGGTTCGCTGGTGGCGTGGCGATCGGATCGTCACCGTCGACGACAACTACGACAACCTCGGCTATCGCGCCGACGATGTCACCCGTGACGCCCGTTATACCCGCTACGTCGACGACCGGCGGATGCTCCGCAGCCATTCCAGCGCATTGGTTCCCGCGGCGCTGCGGGCGTTGGCCGCCGACGCGACCGAGGACGTACTGCTGGTCTGCCCTGGGCTGGTCTACCGCAGGGATGCCATCGATCGCCTGCACACCGGCACCCCGCATCAGCTCGATCTGTGGCGCGTCACCCGCCGCCCCGCTCGAATGACCACCGGCGACCTGGACGAGATGGTCACAGCCGTGCTCGATGGTCTGTTGCCTGGTGCGTCCCACCGGTACCAGATCCGGTCCCACCCCTACACCCTGGCAGGCCGCCAGGTGGACGTGGCGTGTGACGGTAAGTGGATCGAGGTGGCGGAGTGCGGCCTGGCGCATCCCGGGGTACTGGCGCGGGCCGGCCTTGACGCCGGCTGGAGCGGACTGGCGCTGGGTATGGGGCTGGACCGGATGCTGATGCTGCTCAAAGGCATTCCGGACATCCGACTGCTGCGCTCGACCGAGCCGTCCGTGATCGCACAGCTCGCGGATCTGAGCCCCTATCGGCCCGTCTCCACGCTGCCCGCAATCCGCCGCGACCTCTCTGTCGCCGTGGACCGGGACGACCTCGCCGAGGACCTCGGGGACCGGGTCCGCGATGCGCTCGGCCTGGATGCGGACTGCGTGGAGTCAGTGGAGATCCTGGCGGAAACACCGTGTGCGGCACTCCCGCCGCGGGCTGTGGCGCGTCTCGGTGCCCGCCCCGATCAGAAGAACGTATTGCTGAAGGTGATCCTACGACACCTGGACCGGACGTTGACCGACCGCGAAGCGAATCTTCTGCGCGACCGCGTCTACGCCGCCGTTCACCGGGGAAGCGTCCACCAGTGGGCGACGGTCGTCGATCGCCCAGAGTGATGCGTATGCGGTGCTCCGACAATCGGTACTCTGCGTGCGATGAGCATTCGGGTTGAGGTACTTGATGAGATCACTGACGAGGTGGAGACGGCGTTTGCCCGCTTGCTTCCGCAGCTGTCGCGATCGGCCGAGCCGCTCGACCGTGCCGCACTGGTTCGGTTGGCGTCGTGTGAGACCACCACGGTACTGCTGGCGCGCAGTGGTGGCACGATCGCGGGTACGTTGACCTTGGTGATGTTCCCGATCCCCTCCGGTCTGCGGGCACGCATCGAAGACGTCGTGGTCGATGAGGCAGCGCGTGGCCGGGGGGTCGGCGCCGCGTTGTCCGAGGAGGCGCTCCGCCTGGCACGGCAGGCCGGGGCCCGGACGGTGGATCTGACATCCCGGCCCTCGCGCGCTGCCGCCAACCGGTTGTACGTACGTCTCGGCTTCCAGTTGCGCGAGTCGCAGGTCTACCGGTGTCTGCTCAGGTGAAGTGCCGGCAAGCAGGGGCATCAGGTAATCAACGCCAGCTCGTGGCGTCACGACTGCACAATGGTTGAGTGCAGGATGCTCACGGTGCCGCGTCGGGCGGGAGTGGCCGGCGGGTGCGACACAATGCCCGGCTGTATCTGATCGGGCTGACCGCCTCCACGGTGGGCGACACCGCGATGTCCCTGGTGGCGGGCATCTGGGTCAAGTCGCTGACGGGCAGCAACGCCGCGGCCGGTGTGGTGACCGCACTGGTGTACGCGCCATCGCTCGCCGCTCCAGCGGCCGGCGTACTGGCCGACAGGGTGCGCCGGAAGCGGCTGCTGATCTGGGTCAACGCGGTGATGGCGGCCCTGCTTCCTGTGCTGCTGGCGGTCGACCGTGTCGACCGTGTCTGGCTGATCTACCTGCTGATGGCCTGTTACGGCACCGCACTGGCCCTGAGCGACCCGGCTGAGAACGCGTTGTTCGCGGCGATGTTCGACCATGAGCTTCGTGCCCGCCTCAACGGGATTCGTCTGTCCATCCAGGAGGTCGGGCGGCTACTCGCCCCGTTGGCCGGCGCGGGGCTGTTCGTCGCCCTCGGTGGCGGCGCTGTCGCGCTGCTGGACGCGGCCACCTTCGCTGTCGCTGCTCTGCTCATCGCGCGGATACGCGTCTCCGAACCGCCACCCGAACCCAGGGTCCGGCCATGGCGAGCCGAGATGTGGTCCGGTGCGGTTCAGCTCTGGCGCACACACGATCTGCGTTTGGTGCTCCTGACCGCGACGGTCGCCATGCTCGTCTCCGGAGTAGTCGCCCCCGCGCAGTACGCGATGCTCGACGCCCTGCGTCGACCGCCTAGCTTTCTCGGTGTTGTCAGCGCCCTGCTCGGGCTGGGATCACTGCTGGCTGGACTGGCAAGCGGGCGGCTCATCGCCCGCTTCGGCGAACCGTGGATCGCTGTTGCCGGATTCGTCAATAGTGGTATCGGTTTCGCGCTGCAGTGCCTGCCCTGGCTGTCCGCCGCGCTGACCGGCGCATTCGTGCGAGGCTTCGCGCTGCCCTGGATCGTCGTCGCCGCCCACACCCCGACCCAGCGACGCACTCCCTCCGACCGGCAGGGGCGTGCCGCGGCAGCCGTCGGACTGCTGTTGTTCGCCCCACAACCACTCGCGCAGTTCACCGGAGCCGGGCTCATCGCCGTGGTCGACTACCGCGTGCTCTACGCTGTCGCGGCTCTCACTGGCCTGGTCGCCGCGGTTTGGCTCGCGAAGCGCGTTCGCGACCCGGCCATGCGATCACCACGGGACCGATCACTCTGATTGCCCGATGGACACTCACTCGAACAGCGCGCGGTTCTGTTCCGACCACCGCACCCGCTCAACGAGAGTGTCAAGGACACCATCGGTAAGCCAACTGCGTTGCGGCTCAATTCCCTGCGTTGCAAGGGCGACGACGTGAGGACCGTCCAGTCGCTGCCGGTCGATCACCGCGTCGACCAACCCGTCGGTGTCCGTCAGCCCGTATGCCTCGGCGAACACCTCGATCCGGTGCCGCCGATCGGGAGGTGCGGGGTAAGCCATCCAGCGCTTGGCCTGCGCATCGTCGCGAAACGGAGTGACGTACTCCAGC
>JAFAZC010000167.1 GCA_019239965.1 Kutzneria sp.
AGCTGGGCTCTCCGAGATCGCGAACCAGGGATCACGCGCGATCTCCTCGCGCCAGTTCACCTCGGTGACACCACGCAGGTCCAGCATCGCCTCGGACCGCAGATAACCGGGAGTCAGCGATACCGAGGTGATGCCGTGCCGGGACACCTCCTCGCTGAGCGTCTTGCCGATGCGTGCGATGGCCACCTTGACGACATCGAAGAACATCGAGCCCCGGTAGCGTGCGTTGAACATGTCGTCGCCGTCGGTGATCTCGCAGACCAGGCCGCGCCCCTGGCGCACCAGCAGCGGAAGCAGGGCGTGCAGGGTGATCAGATGTGTCTCGAGACCGTTGCGCAGCGCCCGCAATCCCTTGTCCAAGTCGTGTTCCCACAGTGGTTTCCACTCGATCCACTGATCCGCACCCCAGGTGTCGTCGACCAGGATGTCCAGCCTGCCGTCCTGTTCGTCGCCGATGCGCTGGGCAAGTGCCGCGACCTCGTCAGGAACCATGTGGTCGCACCGCACCGCGATGCCCGTGCCGCCGGCGGCGGTGGCCAGGTCGGCGGTGCCCTCGATGGTCTCGGGACGGTCGAGAGGGCCACGGCGCGCCCGTGTGCTGCGGCCGGTGACGTACACCGTGGCGCCGGCGGCGCCCAGTTCCACCACGATTCCCCTGCCGGCGCCCCGTGTTCCGCCGGTGACCAGTGCCACCGTGCCGCGCAGTCGGTCGTTCATGCGTGTGCTCCCGGTTTCGTGGTGACTCGTCCGTTCGGTTGGCCGGCCCAGCCGGCCAGCACCGCGTCGAGATCTGTTCGCATGCGGTCACCGAGCCGCCCCCGCGGCCGACTGGACCAGCGCATCGCCGTGCCGTCGGCCAACGCCGCGAGGATCCTGGTGGCCACCGGCACCGCCGGCGCACCCGGGAGCATGCCGGCGTCCATGGCTCGCCGGACCAGCGGCTCCAGCCCGGCCTCGATCGTCGCGTGCAGTGTCGCCAGGCGACCGCGCAGGTCCTCGTCGGCGAGGTCGACCCCCAGCTGGGCAAGGTGGTTGGCCGCGGTCGACGGATCGTCCAGTGGTGCATACCTCTCGACGATCGCGTCGCCAATGGTCGCCACCAGATCACGGCCATCGCCGGCTCGCCTGCTGGTGCGCGCCGACTCGACGGCCGCGTCGATCATCGCGATGAGCAGGCCGTGTTTGGACCCAAAGCGGTGTACCACCGTGCCCGCGGTGACGCCCGCGTCGGACGCGACGTCAGCGAGCGTGAACGCGGGGCCGAGTCGGGCTATGGCGGACTCCGCCGCGGCGAGCAGCTGTTCGTCAGTGATCTTCCTGGGCCGGGCCACCCAGTTATTAAACCATTATGCAATAACTGCTGTCATCGGCGCTCACGGTTTCGCAGCTTCTCGGCGGTCGCCTCGTCGCTGGGGATATAGGTGCTCACCCGGATCTCCGACTGGGGGCCGAACCACAGGTGCGTGTACTCGAAGCTGAGCAGGCCGGCCTCCGGGTGCGTGAACCGTTTGGTCCGGTTCCGCACCGGCTGCACCTCGTGTTGGCTCCACAGCGCCTCGAATGCCGGCGACTCCTTGCGCAAGCGTTTGACAAGGGACTTCCAGCTGGGTTCGGCCACATGTTCGGCCATGGAGGCGCGGAACTGTGCTACCGACCGGGAGAGGCCGTCCGACCAGTCGCTCACCCGAGCCTGCCATTTCGGGTTGGTGAAGCACTGCAGCATGGTGTTGCGTTCCTCGAACGGCAGGCTGTCGACGTCGAGGAGCCAGTCATAGGCCGAGTTGTAGGCAAGGATGTCGGTGCGCGCGTTGTGCACGGCGGCGGGATACGGCTCCAGCTTGTCCAGTATCGCGTGGATCGTCGGCGGAACCGCCTTGCACTCCTCCTCCACCTTCGGCTCGGGCACGCCGGCGAGAGTGAAAAGATGGTTCCGCTCGTGTGGATCTAGGCGCAGGGTGCCCGCGACAGCGTGCAGCACCTGTTCCGAGGCGTGGATGTCCCGCCCCTGCTCGAGCCAGGTGTACCAGGTCACTCCGACCCCGGCGAGCTGGGCGACCTCCTCCCTGCGCAGCCCGGGCGTGCGGCGGCGCCCAGCCGAGGGAAGACCGACCTGCTCCGGAGTGATCCGCTCCCGGCGGCTGCGGAGGAACGCGGCCAGCTCCCGGCGACGGATGTCATCGCCAGAGCGCACCACTGTGGTCACGTCTCCACTGTCGCACGGACCACAAACTATTACCAGGCAGTTCCAATACCTGGATAACTAGGCTCTTGGTACCAGTTTAGGACCAGGTGGATCGTAGTATCCATGGCAGTTTCCACCACCCTGGCCGGGCCGGACACCACCGTGCGCCTTCGCCCGCAGCTGACCGCCGCCGGGCTGATCACGGTGCTGTTGGGAGGGGCGTTCGCACCCCTCGACCTGAACATCGTCAACGTAGCACTGCCCACCGTCGGCGCGAGCCTCGGCGCTTCCACCACGACGCTCGAATGGGTTGTTGCCGCCTACAGCATCGCTTTCGCCCTGTTGCTGGTGGTCGGCGGGCGGCTCGGCGACGCCATGGGCAGGCGCCGCCTGTTCACCGTCGGCCTCGCCGCGTTCACGCTCACCTCGCTGATCTGCGGGCTCGCGCCCGACATCACGTCGCTCGTGCTGGCCAGGGCGGCGCAGGGGGCGGCGGCCGCCCTCATGATTCCGCAGGTGCTCTCGATCATCCAGGCCACCACCGCCGGTGAGCGGCGGGCACTCGCGCTGGGCTACTACGGTGCGACCGGCGGCATCTCAATGGCGGCCGGCCAGGTGCTCGGTGCGGTGCTCGTGTCCGCGAACCTCGCCGGTGCCGGCTGGCGGCCGATCTTCCTGGTAAACGTGCCGATCGGCATCGTCGGAGTGCTGCTGGCCCGCAGGACACTGCCGGAGACAAAGGCCACCGATCCGCTCGGTGTCGACCGGTTGGGTACCGGTCTACTCGGTCTGGCCGTGCTCACCCTGCTGGTGCCCCTGCTGGAAGGGCGAACGCTGGGCTGGCCGGTCTGGTGCTGGATGCTGCTCGGCCTTGCCCCGGTGGCGGCGGTCGTGTTCGTCGCCACCGAAAGGCGTGTCGAACGGCGTGCCGACGGAGTGACGCCACTGTTACCGCTGTCCGTGCTGAGGATGCCGACCATGCGCCGCGGCCTGGCGATCGCGGTGCCGTTCTTCGCCGGCTTCGGTGGCTTCCTGTTCGTCTACGCGATCGCGCTGCAGGACGGTCTGCATCTCACACCGTTCGTCTGCGGCCTTGCGCTGAGTCCGATGGCGGTGGGATTCCTGGTGAGCTCATTGCTGAGCAGCGGGCTGGTGGCCCGGTTTGGGCACTGGGTGGTGATAGCCGGCGGTGCGACGCAGTTCGTCGGATTGGCCGCGCTGGCCGGTGCGATCCTGGCGGCCTGGCCCGACCTCACTGTGCTCGATCTCGCACCGGGCACCCTGCTGGCCGGCGCCGGGCAGGGCCTGATCGCGCCGACGCTGTACCGGGTGACTCTGTCCAAGGTGCCGTCCGGAGTCATCGGCGTCGGTAGCGGAATGCTGGTCACCACCCAGCAGGTCTCGTTCGCGTTTGGCGTGGCCATCCTCGGCTCGCTGTTCGTCGGCCTCAGCGGACCCGGTTCCCTGGGGATGGGCGGTGCGCTGGTGCTCGTCGTGCTGGTCCAGTGCGTGCTGGCGGTGGGGATCACGGTATTGGCGAGAGGTCTGCCCGACCCCCGCTCATGATGGTCGGCCGGGTGCACAATAACCGCGCCGGAATCTTGGTGGGGATCACCATGGTCGGCCATCAGCCCACTGCCATGATGAGTCGATGATCACTATGGAGTCGTTGGCCGCCAGGGCGATCCAGCGTGAGACGCCGAGCCGGGCGGAAGCCCTCGCCGTGCTGTCCGACCAGTTCGCCTTGCTCGACGTTGTCGCGGCGGTGGCGCGGGTGCGGCGGCACTACTTCGGGCACCGGGTGAAGCTGAACACGATCATCAACATGAAGAGCGGCCTGTGTCTGGAGGACTGCTTCTACTGCTCGCAGCGCCTCGGCTCGGCTTCGGACGTGCTGAAGTACTCCTGGATCAGCCCGGACGAGGTGGCCGACGTCGCCGACCGCGCCGTGCGGGTGGGCGCCAAGCGGGTCTGCCTGGTGGCCAGCGGACGCGGCCCGAGCGACCGGGACATCGGCCGGGTCGTCGAGAGCATCGACGCGATCAGAGGCAAGCAGCCGGAGGCGGAGATCTGTGTGTGTCTCGGACTGCTGAAGGACGGTCAGGCCGCCCGACTGCGCGAGGCCGGCGCGTACGCCTACAGCCACAACCTCAATACCAGCGAGGGGAACTACGCGGACATTTGCACCACCCACACCTTCGCCGACCGCGTGGACACCGTGCGAAAGGCGGGCGCGGAGGGCCTGTCGCCCTGCTCCGGGGCGATCTTCGGGATGGGGGAGTCCGACGAGGACATCGTTGATCTCGCGTTCGGGCTGAAGGAACTCGACCCCGACTCGGTACCGGTCAACTTCCTCATCCCGTTCGAGGGAACGCCGCTCGGCGGCAACTGGGAACTCACTCCCGAGCGGTGCCTGCGGATCCTCGCGCTGTTCCGGCTGATCTTCCCCGACGTCGAGGTGCGGCTCGCCGGTGGCAGGGAGATCCACCTGCGCGGCATGCAGTCACTCGCGCTGCATCTGGCGAACTCGGTCTTCCTCGGCGACTATCTCACCAGTGAGGGGCAGCCCGGCGCCGAGGACCTGCGGATGATCGCTGACGCCGGCTTCACCGTCGAAGGCATCGACGAGCCGACCCTGCCAAAGGCGCGTCATGACCTCGTGGCGCTGCGGCGGCGGGGCGCCGGCACGGACCAACCCGCCAACACCTGACAGGCGGTGATGTGCGTGCGACCCGGTTGGATCGACCGTGCGGCGGTGGCCGGGATCGGAGCCGAGCTGATCGACTGGCGTTTTAAGGGCGTGCCCGCGGCGGCGTTCGGCCGCCGTGTCAGTGACGTCGCCAGCCTTGGCCTCGACCTGTTCGTCGACGGGTTCGTCGGCCCCATCGTCGTGCTCGACGAGGATGCGCTCGAACACAACCTGCGCACGATGGCCGGCTGGTGTGCGCGAGTCGGTGTCGCGCTGGCTCCGCACGGCAAGACGACCATGGCGCCGCAGCTGTTCGCCCGCCAGCTCGACCATGGGGCGTGGGGCATCACCTCGGCCACCGTGAGCCAGCTGCGGGTGTACCGCGCGTTCGGGATTAGTCCGGTGCTGTTCGCCAACCAGCTCGTCGACCCCGCGGCCCTGCGCTGGCTGGCCGCCGAGCTGGACGGTGATCCGGACTTCAGGTTCTGCTGCTTGGTGGACACCGTCGAGGGTGTCGAGCTGATGGGCGCCACGCTCGAGGCCGTGGGTGCTCGGCGGCCGGTCGACGTGCTCGTCGAACTCGGCGCACTGGGTGGCAGGACCGGCGCACGCGGCCTGCCCGCGGCGCTGACGGCGGCGCGGGCCGTGGCGAGTAGCCGAGCGCTGCGGCTGGTGGGCGTCGGCGGCTACGAGGGGGCGTTGGCGCACGACGCGTCCACCGCGTCGCTCGCCGTGGTGGACGCCTATCTGCGCGAGCTGCGCGAGTTGGCCGTCCGGACAGCCGAGGCCGGATTGTTCGAGGTAGAGCAGATTCTGGTCAGCGCGGGTGGCAGCGCGTACTTCGACCAGGTGGCCGCGGTGCTGACCGAGCCGTGGCCGGCCGGAATGTCCGTGCTTCCCATCCTGCGCAGCGGCGCCTACGTGGCGCACGACGACGGAGTCTACGAGGACGTCTCACCCTTGCGGCGCAACGGTTCCGCGGAACCCGCGACGTTCCAGCCGGCCCTGAGAGCTTGGGCCCAGGTGAGCTCCCGGCCGGAGCAGGGGCTTGCGCTGCTGACGATCGGCAAGCGGGACGTTTCGTTCGACGAGGGGCTGCCGCGGCCGCTGTCGATACGAGGGGCCGACGGCCGACAACGGCCACTGGCCGGAGGTCGGGTCACCGCCATCAACGACCAGCACACGTTCCTCGAGCTGACCAAGCCGGGCGAGGTGCGGGTCGGAGACTGGATCGCGTTGGGAATCTCCCATCCCTGCACGGTTTTCGATAAGTGGCCGCTGCTCGCGGTGGTGCGCGGCGACACGGTCGTCGACTTCGTCCGGACCTACTTCTGATCCGGGTATCCAACGAGCCGTCCTCGCCAGTCCCGACTGCCTGCCCACACTCAGTCGGGATCAGCCGGCCGCCCAGGACTGCAGCATCCCGCGCGCGATCGAGGTGATGCCGGGCAGGATGAGCCCAGGGCCGGTGCCGCCCGCGGCGAGCACGGCGCGAAGCTCGTCGCGGTGCACCCACCTCGCGGCCTCGATCTCGCCAGCGGCGGGAACCAGATCGACCGATGGGTCGGCGATCGCCGTGAAGCCGACCATCAGCGACCGGGGAAACGGCCACGGCTGGCTGCCGAGGTACCGCACCGAACGCACCTCGAGTCCGACCTCCTCGTAGACCTCGCGGGACACACAGGCCTCAAGCGACTCGCCGCCCTCAACGAACCCGGCGAGCACCGAATGTCGGTCAGGCGGCCAAACCGGCTGCCTCGCCAGAAGAACCTGGTCGGCTCCGTCGTGCACGAGGCAGATCACGGCCGGGTCCGTCCTCGGGTACTCCTCACGGCCGCACCCCTCGCAGGTGCTCGCCCACCCGGCCCGACTCAGCTTCGTCGGTGAACCGCACCTTGCGCAGAACTTGGCGTCATTGTGCCAGCTCAGGACCGCGACGGCGGTGGTGAGCAGACCGGCATCGACGTCGGAGAGCACATCACCGGCCAGGCGCAGGTCCTGCCACACAGGACCGCTGTCGGACGGAACCGTCGCGTCCCAGCCGTATACCTGCTGCACCGGACCGTCCGGCTCGGCCCGCGCGGCCCAGTAACAGACCCCTTCATGCTCACCGAGTAGGACGGCCGATTCGGGCGGAGCAGGCCCAAGCGGGCCCGTCGGACGGTAGTCCAACCACAATGCGTCGCCGTCGGACACCATCGGCGTCCGACCGTGCGAATCCAGCAGGAGCAGCCGGGCGTTCGGCCACAGCTCGGCGAGTCTGGCCGCGTTGTCCCGCAAGAGGTCGTCGCGGCCGACCCCGGTACGGGACAACGTCGGCGCACCGAGGAGCTGGAAGTCGACAAGTGCCGACTCACCCGTGGTCACGGCAGCACCACACCGCCGATCGCCCGCAACTGACCGGCGAGTTCCTCGGCGTCACCGACGACGATCCCGGTGAACGCGGTGGGGGCGAAGAACTCCAGCGCCATCTCGGCGACCTGGTCCGCGGTCACCGCGGCCAGCCGAGCGGGGTGTTCCCGCAGCCAGCCGTAACCCAGTCCAGCGGCCGCCAAGGTGGCCAGCGTGCTGCAGAGTCCGGCCTGGGATGCCGTCGACGTCAGCAGTGAGCCGGTCGCGTAGCTGCGCGCCACGTCCACTTCGGACTGGGCCGGCGGAACGAGACCGAGGCGGCCGAGTTCGTACCTGGTTTCCCACAGCGCGGCCGAGGTGACGCCGCTCGCGGTGTCCGCGTCGACGAGAACGGTCGCGCTGTGCGGGGTGAACTCGAAATAGGAGTGGGCACCATAGGTGTACCCCTTGTCCTCGCGAATGTTCTCCACCAGCCGCGAGGAGAAGAAGCCGCCGTACACGAGGTTCGCGATCTGCAGTGCGGGGTAACGCGGATCTGTGCGCGAGATGGCCCGCGCCGAAAGGCGGATCTGTGACTGGACGGCACCGGGACGGTGCACGAGCAGTATGTCGCCGCCGCTGAGCTCGGGAAGCGGTGGAAGCGTCGTCGCACTCGAGTCGCCGCGCCATCCGAGGAGCGCCTCACCGGCCGCGTCGATGGCGGTCTCCGGATCGATGTCGCCAACCAGGACCAGCAATGATCCTCTCGGGACGACGGCGCCGCGGTGCAGCCGCCGGACGTCGGAGGGAGCCACCTGGGTCACCTCGGCGGCATCGGGCATCTCCTTGGTGAACGGATGGTCACCGTAGCGGTGCCGTTGCAGCGCGAGCCTGGCGATCACACTGGGTTCCGAGGCCGCCACAGCGATTCGCTCGACCAGCCGGTCCTTCTCGCGGGCAACCTCCTCGTCCCGGTACACCGCCGCGGTCAGTGCGTCGGCAAGCACGTCCAGCAGCACATCAAGGCCAGTGGCGAGCGCGCTGCCACCGATGCTGAGCCGTTCCGGATCGACAACGGCCGACAGCTCGCCGCCGACCAGTGCGAGGTCGGTGTCCATCCTGGCTCTGTCCCGGCGCTCGGTGCCGGTCAGCACGGTGTTGGCCAACACTTCGGCACGAGCCGCGTGCAGCCGCTCGGTTCCGGCGAAGGGGATACGCAGCCGCAGTTCCACCATGGGCACCGCGGGGCGGCGCACGGCGATCACCCGTAGCCCGCTTTCGAGCACCGTGTCCACCATAGGCGGAGTCGCCGCTTCGGTCTGCTCGCCAAGTGGCGGCAGTGGACGCGGACCGCGTGGGGTGCGGCCGATCTCCTCCGCGGTGCGGTACGCGGTACCGCCGTTCGTGCTGACAGTCGTGGGGCTGCTGGCGGTCATTGGGCGCCTCCGGCGGCCGGGACGGTGAGAACGGCGCGGGAGTCCGGCCGCAGGCACTTGGCGGCGGCGGCGACCTGGTCCGCGGTCACCGCGCCAAGCAAATTGGGGAGTTCGGTTGCCAGCTCGGCGCGGCCGTGCAGCAGTTCGCTCGACCCCAACGCGAGTGTCCTCGACGTGATCCGGTCGTGCTCGCGGTGCAGGCTGGAGGCCCAACGCGCCGCGACCCTGGCGAGCTCGTCGGGCTGCGGCCCACCGGCGGCGAGGCGCTCGATCTCCTCGTCCAACGCGGTGAGCACCCTATCGACGGCGACGTCCGGCGAGTGCATCGCCGTGACGGTCAGGGTGTCCGGGTCACGGGCATCCAACGGGGCGCCGAACAGACCGCATCCCATCGAGATGTCGGTGACCAACGGCTCCTGGTGGACCATGCGCTGCTGCAGCCTGGACGCGTCGCCGTCGCACAGCACCTCGGCGAGCACCACGTTGGCGAGGTAGGCGGCGAGGTCGGTCGCCGGATCGGGCAGCCGGTAGCCCACCGCCATGGCCGGCAGCGGGGCATGCGGATCGGTGTGCACCCGCCGGCTCTCGGCCTGTGGTGCTGGTTCGGCGAACGACCGGCGGGCCGGTGTCGGTCGCGCCGGCACGTCCCCGAAGTGGTCGTGGACCTTCTCGGCAGCCTGCTCAACGGTGAAGTCGCCGGTGACGGTGAGCACGGCGTTGCCCGGCGCGTAGTAGGTGTCGAAGAAGGCCGCGCAGTCGTCGAGACTGGCCTGCTCTAGTTCGCTGAAGTCGCCGTAGCCGTTATGCGCGTTGGGGAAGCTCTGGTAGAGCACGGGGGGAAGCCAGATCCACGGGAATCCGCCATAGGGGGTGTTCAGCACCCGCAGTCGGATCTCCTCTTTCACCACGTCGATCTGGTTGCGCAGGTTCTCCTCGGTGATCTTCGGCGCCCGCATGCGATCCGCCTCGAGGAACAGCGCACGTTCGAGAGCCGCCGAGGGCAGCACCTCGAAGTAATCGGTGTAGTCCGGATGCGTCGAACCGTTGAAGGTGCCGCCGGAGGACTGCACGTGGCGGAAGTGGGCCAGCTTCTCCAGGCTCTCGCTGCCCTGGAACATCAGATGCTCGAAGAGGTGGGCGAAGCCCGTTCTGCCTTCCGGCTCGGAACGGAAGCCCACGTCGTAGTGCACGCTCACGCCGACGACTGGGGCCGTGCGGTCCGGGGCGAGTACCACGCGCAGGCCGTTGTCGAGGGTGAACCTGTGCAGTTCCGGTGCGGCCATGGAGGAAGCCTACGGGCCGCTCACGGCGAACCTGAGGCAGACCGGGAATCAGACCGCGTGACCTGGATCGCCCGGGCGGATCCTCGGTCTCGGTTCGGTGGACCGCGTGCAGGGGGCGGCGGCCAGGCTCTATTGTGGTGGCAGCTCACACTACGGGGTGACGACTGCTTCGGGTCGCCCAGATTTCGAGGACGGCCGATGAACCCAGCGTTGAAGTCGCGCGATAGGGCCGTGAGCTGGCTGGCCGTTGCCGACCTGCCCACCGTGCGCCAACCGCTGCCGCCGGCCCTGGCTCCCCGAGCCCGCCGGGCCCGTCTGCGTGCCGTGCTCGGCCTGGTGACCGTCCTGCTGCTCGGCCTTGGTCTGCTCGGGCGCGGCCTGCTCGACGACACCATGACCAGGGTGCGCGGGGCCGCGATGCCTGTCGCGGGGGCGGCGACCGCCGGTGCGACTCCGACCGCGTCCGGATCGACGAAGCTCGGTGACAATCCGCTGCTCGCCCCCGGGGTCTCGCTTGCGGCGAGCACCTGCCGGTTACCGGCGTTCGGACGCGGTGCCCAGCAGCTGACGTCGTTCCTCACCGCCCAGCTCGGTTGCCTCGACGCGGTGTGGCGGCCGGCGCTTCGAGCGGCCGGCCTGCCCTTCTCGCCGACCCGATTGACGCTGTCCAGCGACCCGGGGGCCTGCAAGTCGGCGGCGGAGACTGAGCGGCCCACCGCGTTCTACTGCGGCACGGACAACATGCTGCACATGCCGGTGGACAGCGTGTTGGCCGACACCGGAGGTGACTTGGCGGTCGTGATCGCCGTGCTCGCCCACGAGTACGGGCACCACGTACAGGACCTCAGCGGCATTCTGGCCGCCGAGGCCCGGGGTGAGCAGCGTGTGGGGCACGGCACCGCGGACGGGCTCGAGCTGTCACGGCGGTTGGAGCTGCAGGCCAACTGCTTCGCCGGCATGTTCCTCGCCAGCGTCTCCGGCCGCGGTTCGGTCACCAGGGCGATCGCGGCCGACGGCGTCGACTCCTTCGCCGCGGGCGGCGCCGAGAGCAGCCACGGCACGAACTCCCATCAGGGCAGCTGGGCGGACCGCGGGTATCGGGGTGACACCACCGCGGCGTGCAACACCTGGACCGCGGCCGCACAGGACGTAAGCTGAACGGAGCAGGCCCGAGGTCATCCGGGTTCTCGCACGGTACGCACGGATCGGGACCAGACCGGCGGGTAACCACCGCCGAGCAGGTACGCGTACAGCGCGCCGGCCAGCGCGCTCAGTGCCAGCAGCACCGCGGCGAGCCGGCCGTCCCGGTTGCTGCCGACCTGGGCCGCCTGCGCCGGCTGCACCGTCACCTGGCCGTTGTCGTCGCTGCTGACCACCACGTCGAGCACCGTGTCCCTGGCCTGGCCGCACCCGTTGAGGGGCAACTGTCTGCGCTGGCCGTTGATCGTCACCTCGACGGTGTCACGAGCGTTCGCCCCGCCGCACTGCGCGGTCCGCACCACGGTTGCCTTTGTCCTCGTTGCCGCGGTGTCGGCCGTGCTTCTCAGCCCGAAGGTTGGCCACAGCGCCACCGCGGCCGCTCCGATCCCGACCAGTCCGATGACCAGCAGGATGAGCATCCACCGCGATCGAGGTTGGCCAGCCGCCACCCTTCCATCGTGGCAGATCGGATCGTTTCGGACATTGGTTTGGTGACGGTATGCACCGTGGGTGGCACTCGTTCAGCCGTCGTCTCCGGTGTGCCGTCGCGTCCGTGCGCGGCGCAGAAAGACCCCGGCTCCGATCAGGACCGACAGCGCCACCAAGAAGGGGACTGGACCGGCCTGGTCGACGGTGTCGACGAGCACCGTCTGCACCGCCCCGGCGGCGTCGATGACCGGGTCACCGGTTTCCGCGCCGCCGAGCAGCCGAAGTTCGTATATCCCGTAGTAGCCGACGAAGCCGCCCACGAGGACGAGTAAACCGCCGCCGATGCGGGTCACGTAGGGCAGGATCCGCCGGGTCCGGCCGGCCGCGGTGTCTCCCAACAGCGCGACCACCACCGCGAGCGCGGTGACCACAAGACCCATCCCGGCCGCGTAGGCCAAGAATGCCGCGACCCCCAGGAACACCCCATCGCCGCGCAGTGTCGTGCCGACCAACGCGAGAAACGGGCCGAGCGTGCAGGACAGCGACGCGGCGGCATAGGCGAGCCCGTAGCCGAACATCGAGGTGAGCCGTTGATCGGGTGCGCCCCGTTTCGGTTTGGGAAGCAGCACCCGTGGCTCCTTGCCCGCGAGCATGACCAGACCGAGTGCGAGCAACCCGAGGCCGATCAGCACGGTGGCCACGGGCAGGTAACGCTGTACCGACGCGGCGAGGGGAACGATCAGCACACCGAAGATTCCGAACACCAGCACGAAGCCCGAGGTCATCGCCGCGCTGGCCAGGACGGCCCGACTGATCGGCTTCCCCGCCGGTGATTCGCCCCGGCCGGTGATCACCAAGGTCAGATATGCCGGCAGCATGGCGAACCCGCAGGGATTGACCGTGGCGAGCATGCCGGCACCGAGTGCGAGTAGCAGTGTCGTATCCATGGGTGCGTGCTCGCTCAGCCCCGCAGCGCACTGATTCGGCTGCTCAACTCGGCCGCGGACATCCGGGTGGGCACCACGTCGACATGACCGTCCGCACTGACGAACGCATAGGCCGGCTGCGCCTTGACGCCGAACCGATTCCACACCGCCTCGTCGGTGTCCGCGATGGTGGTCATCTCGCCGAGGTCGTGCTCACGGACGAAGTCCTGCATCGCGGGTACCTTGTCGAGCGCCGCGACGCCGACAAAGGTGATCTTCCCGGCGTTTGCCTTGACCACGTCGTGCATGGTGGGCGCCTCGGCGCGGCATGTCGGGCACCACGGCGCCCAGAACCACAGCACGGCCGGTCTGTGTGCCAGGCTTTCCCCGGAGAAATCCTTGCCGTCGATGGTCTTCGCGGTGAACCGCAGCTGTTCCGGCATCGCCGCCACGGTGTCCCGTCCTGTCACGGTCGTGGATCCGTTCTGGGGTGTGCCGGTCCGTCCGGCACACCCAGCCGTGACCAGGGTCAGCGCACAGACCCCGACGACCAGCGCGGATGTCGACCGGATGCGAATCATGGAAGTACCTCCGTGGCGGGGATGGACAATCGCGGACTGCATCATCGCTCCGAACGCGGCATGGGGACGCCGCGAGGACCTTACGGATCCATGACGCTGATCGGGTCCGAGTAGGGCTTGACCCGATACCCCGGTACCGGGTTGACACTGGCGGTATGCGTAGCGGAGAACTCGCCTCGTCCGCGGGTGTGAACGTGCAGACCCTGCGTTACTACGAGCGGCGCGGCCTGCTGGCCGAACCGGCGCGGTCCGGTTCCGGCTATCGCGCCTATCCGGGAGAGGCCGTGCGGATAGTGCGGTTCATCCGCCGGGCGCAGCGGTTGGGATTCACACTCGCCGAGGTCGAGACCTTGCTCGGCCTGGCTGGTGGCGGCCCGGACAGGTGTGCGGCAACCCGCGCGCTCGCCACCGAGAAGCTGTCGGACCTGGAGAACCGGATAGCTGAGTTGTGCTTCATGCGTGACTCACTGCGGAACCTGGTGCGGACCTGTGGACGTCCTGCCGCGCAACGCGACTGTCCGCTCTTGGGGGAACTGGAGGAGGAGAGGTGAGAATCGAGATTCTGGTCTCACCGGGCTGCCCGAACGCGCGCCGGACGCGGGACATGGTGCAGGACTGTGTGCGGTCGCTTGGCGTGACGTGTGTGGTCGAGGAGGTCGTGGGCGACAACCCCTCGCCGAGCGTGTTTGTCGACGGACTGGACGTGATGGGCCGCTCAGCGGGCAGCGGTCCCGCGTGCCGACTCGACGTGCCGACCCGCGAACGGGTCCTCATCGCCCTGGTGTCCGCTTCGGCGCGGCCGCGGCCGGACGCGGGGGAGAAGGACGATGACTGATCCGGCCCACCCGCTGTCCGACGGCCTTCCGGTGCTGTCACCATCGGCACGGGCGACCCGGCTGGCCGCCTTCCATGCGTTGCTGCGGGGTCGGGCCGCTGATCTCGCCGACCTCGCAGCCAGCACCGGGCTCTCCCCGGCGGCCACCCGTGCCGCCGTCGGGGAGATGCTTGCCGTCGGTCTCGGCCAGGTGGACGGCGGCCGGGTCACCGGTGCGGCCGGGCTGAGCACGGCACCGACCCGGCACCGGCTGTCCCTTGGCGGGCAGGCGCTGCACACCTGGTGTGCCTACGACGCGATCGGCATTCCCGCCGCACTCGGTCAGGACGCCGTGGTGGTGACGGAGTGCGGACACTGCCGTGCGACGATCGAGATCACGATCAGCGCCGGCGTTCCTCCCGCCGGCACCGCGACGGTCGGCTGGTGGCCGATCGGACCGTGCGCGAACGCGGTGGAGCAGTTCTGCCCGGCTGCCAACCTGTTCTGCCATGCCGACCACCTGACCTGCTGGCGCCGGTCGACCGGTGTGTTGGACGGTCGGCCCGCGACCCTGGCGGACCTGGCCGAGCAGGGCCGCCGGGACTGGGCGAGCGTCCGTGCCGGCTGAACGGTGTCGGAGACGAGGAGATAACGTTCCTTTCCGAACTGACGTCGTGGGAAACGGGGTGGCCAGGGTGAGCGCGGCGCGGGCCGTTGGCCTGGTACTCGGGGCGGCCGCCGATGCCGTGGTGGGCGATCCCCGTCGTGGCCATCCGGTCGCCGCGTTCGGGGCGGTCGCTTCGGCGCTGGAACGTCTGAGCTATCGGGACCGCCGGTTGTCGGGGGCCGTCCACAGCGGACTGCTCACCGGCGGTGCCGTACTGCTCGGGCTCGCCGCGGAGCTCCTCGGTCGCCGCCGTCCTCTTGTCCGGGTGGCCACCACGGCCGCGGCGACCTGGCTGGTGCTCGGCGGGGCGTCCCTGGCCAGAGAGGCGACAGCGATGGGGCGCTTGCTCGAGGCCAGTGACATCCAGGCGGCCCGGGACCAGCTGCCCGCCCTGTGCGGTCGTGATCCGTCTGGCCTCGACGGAACCGGCCTCGCGAGGGCAACCGTCGAGTCGGTCGCGGAGAACACCTCCGACGCCGTTGTGGCTCCGCTGTTGTGGGGCGCGGTCGCGGGTGTGCCCGGACTGCTCGGCTACCGCGCCGTCAACACCCTCGACGCGATGATCGGCCATCGCGCTCGCCGCTATCTCCGGTTCGGCTGGGCGGCGGCCAAACTGGACGACATCGCCAACCTGGTGCCCTCCCGGATCGCCGCGGCCCTGACCGCGGCGTGCGCGCCGGTGGTCGGCGGTTCGGCCCGCGGCGCGTGGCAGACGTGGCGCCGGGACGGTTCGGCGCATCCCAGCCCGAACGCCGGTCAGGTGGAGGCCGCCTTCGCCGGCGCGCTGGAGATTCGGCTCGGCGGCAGGACGGTGTATCCGTACGGCACACAGGAGCGGCCGGTGCTCGGGCACGGCCGCAGTCCTGACGCCGGCCACGTGACGCGCGCGGTCGAACTGTCCCGGGTGGTCGGCGCCGCGTCGGTCGCCGTCGCGGTGGCGCTGGCGATCGCGACGGGCCTACGGCGGGCACGCCGATGATGGTCCTACCTCGGACCCCGGTTGCCGTGGAGCTCAGCCACCTTGGGCGGCGCGGGACACCTCGCTCCACTCGTCCCAGGTCGCCAAGCGTCGGTGGTACGAATCCCTGGCGAAGTCCAGTGGCGTCGTTCCGAGGATGACACGCAGCGGCGGCTCCTCGGCGTCGACGATCTTGAGAATGGCCGGAGCGGTCGCTTCGGGATCTCCCTGCGGGAGGCCCGCCCACATCTTGGCGATCTCACTGCGCACGTCGTCATAGACGGGCAGTGTCTCGGCTGACGCCGCTGAGCTTCCGCCCCAGTCCGTCTCGTAGCCCCCTGGTTCGACGAGTGTCACGTTGATGCCGAACCCAGCGACTTCTTGCGAGAGGGACTCGGAGAGGCCCTCCAATGCCCATTTCGAGGCGTGGTAAGCGCCGAGGTTGGGAATGGTGATGACGCCGCCGATGCTGGACACCTGGACGATGTGCCCCACGCGTTGGGCGCGCAGGTACGGCAGCGCCGCCTGGGTCACCCACAGGGCGCCGAAGAAGTTCGTCTCGAGCTGGGCGCGGACCTGCTGTTCGGTGACTTCCTCGACGGCGCCGAACAGCCCGTAGCCGGCGTTGTTGACGACAACGTCGATCCGGCCGAAATGGCCGTGGGCCCGGTCGACGGCGGCGAAGACCTCGTCACGGTGAGTGACATCGAGTGCGAGGGGAAGTACTGACTCGCCGAAGGAGTCGACCAAGGGGGCCAGGGCACTGACGTCGCGCGCGGTGGCGACGACCTTGTCGCCACGCCGCAGTGCGGCCTCCGTCCAGATGCGACCGAAGCCGCGCGAGGTGCCTGTGATGAACCAAATCTTCGATGACACGAGAGTTCCTATCGATTCGAGACGTATCGTTTCGAACTAAGATAACACGAACGCTTCGAAGCCGTGAGTGATGTCGAGCACGTGCCTAGACGGCCGAGGAGCGCGTGTCCGTCTCGGCCTCAGCGGCCTCGTCGTCGGCAAGGATCTCCGCAACCGACTTTCTCTTGCGTGCCTTGGATTCGCGCTGAGGGCTCGGTGTCACCGTGCTGTCGAGGGCACCACCCGGCCGGGCCTCCCGCCAGCTGAAGTACGCCCAGCCGAAGAGTGCCATAGTGCCGAAGGCGATCCACTGCAGCGCATAGGAGAGGAATGGCCCCGAGTCCAGCTGGGGAAGCGGCAGTGCGTTGACGACGCCGGGTTGGCCGGGATCCAGCTGGAGGTAACCCGGACTGATCGTCAGATGGGTGGTCGCGCCGACCGTGCCCGCATTGACCGAATAGACCTGTTTGCGCCCATCGGACACGAGAACCCTGTGGCTGTCGGCGGGCTCGTCCGCGCGGACCCGTGCGGTCAGTGTCAGCTCCCCGGTGGGCGCCGCGGGGTACTCCGGCACCGGCGTGCCGGCTTGCGGTCGCTGATAGCCGCGGTCCACGAGCACGATTCGGCCGTCCGTGAGCCGAAACGGTGTGAGCACCTCGAACGCCGGTTCGCCCTCGACGGTGCGCAATCGTGCCATGACTTCGTCCGCCGGCAGGTAGTGACCGGTCGAGGTCACCTCGCGCCACTCGAGGTCGCCGGTGGGTGCGGCGCCGGCGGCGACGAGTCGGTCCAGCGGTACAGCCGGCGCGCCGAACGAGTCGCGCAGCGCGGTGTTCTGCGTCTGCTGTTCGTCGTTGCGGCCGAACTGCCACGGAGCCAGGATCGTGTAGCACGCGGCGGCGAAGGCGAACACCGCCAACGTCAGTGCTAGCCAGCTCGGCCGGAGCAAAAATCGGAGCCGCACCCCTCCACGCTATGCCGTCTCCGAAGGGGTGGCCAGTCACCCCCGGAGCCGGAGGACGTCACCCGCAAAGCGGACTGACGCCATTCGTGTGTCAGACGGACGTAGTACGCCGTACCGACAAAAGCCTGT
This sequence comes from Kutzneria sp., assembly GCA_019239965.1. Taxonomy (GTDB): domain Bacteria; phylum Actinomycetota; class Actinomycetes; order Mycobacteriales; family Pseudonocardiaceae; genus Kutzneria. Next base: position 17,445 of record JAFAZC010000167.1, read on the forward strand.
CGTGGTTTACATCCTTTAGGGTGCTTCTTCCCCTGTCACGGTGGCGTTACCTCCTCCGTTTGAGTGTATGGTCCCCGCGACGTTCTACGGGGGCCAGTGCGGAAGCAAGGAGCGCAAGCCCGATGGCGCGTGGATCCAGTGTCGGTTGGTCGCTGTGGACGTTGTCGGGAAGTACTCCGTACGAACTACGTGCCTATGCGGAGCGGTTGTGCGCCTCCTTGGAGGCCGAATCGGATTGGCGACCGGCAGATGTCGCGCGGGCACTCACGACGCTCCCGGTGGCGGGGGGCCGACGCGCCGCTCTCGTCGCCGACGAACCGGCCGGGTTCACCGAGCGGCTGCGGGCGCTCGCTGGGGGCCGCAGCGCACCCGGGCTGGTCGAGGGAACGGCAGCCGGCAGCACCACCGCGTTCGTCTTTCCCGGGCAGGGAGCGCAATGGCCGGGAATGGCATGCCAGCTGCTGGACGCCTCCGCCGTGTTTCGTGACCACATCGACCGCTGCGCGCAGGCACTGGAACCGTACCTCGACTGGTCCGTGGTGGACCTCCTGCGAGACACCGGATCGGCATCTCGACTCGATCGTGCCGATATCGCGCAGCCGGCGCTGTTCGCGGTCATGGTGTCGCTGGCACAACTGTGGCGCTCCTACGGCGTACAGCCATCGGCTGTGGCTGGACACAGCCTCGGTGAAGTCGCCGCAGCGGCCGTGGCCGAAGCGTTGTCGCTGGACGACGCGGCGCGGGTCGTCGCACTCTGGAGCCAGGCCCAGATGACCTTGTCGGGCCGAGGAGAGATGGTTTCGGTCCTGGCACCTGCTGATGTGGTAAGGACGAAATTGAGCCGGTGGGCGGACGCACTGTCCATCGCGGCGTTCAACGGCCCCTCCGCTGTGATCGTGTCCGGTGACGCCAACGCGGCGGGGGAACTGCTGGAGGAACTGTCCTCATCGGGAATACAGGCGCGCAAAGTGGCGGTCGGCCTCGCCGCACACTCCACACACGTCGATATGATCATTCCACGGTTAGTCGAGGATCTTGCTCTGATCCGTCCGCGTGCACCCAAGCTGCCCTTCTACTCCGCGCTGTACGGCGCACGGCTGGACGCCGATAGTCCACTGGACGCTGACTACTGGTGTCGCAATCTGCGCGGGACGGTGCGGTTCGAGCAGATGACAAGAGCATTGCTGTCAGACGGTCATTCGGTGTTGCTCGAAGTCAGTCCACATCCCGTGCTCACCGCGGCAATGCGGGAAACAGTCGAGAGCGACGTACATGCTGACGTTTCGGTTCTTGACTCGTTACGCCGAAACCAGGGTGGCCTGGGGCGGTTCATGCTGTCACTTGCCGAGCTGTATGTCGCCGGCGTTGAGCCGGACGTTGCCTGCTTGTACTCCGAGTCCGAGTGCCGGGAGTTCCCGTTGCCGTCCCGGGAGGAGGATTTCGGGGGCCGGAATCCCACCACGACTTTACGAGACGAACTGCTGGGAAGGTCCGAAGCCGAGCAGTTGGCGTTGCTGGTCCAGCTGGTGTGCCATGAGGTCGCCGTCATATTGGGAAACACCGACGCCGTTGCGATCAAGGAGCATTGCCCCTTTCGGGACTTGGGCTTCGATTCCGTGACGGTCATTGATATCCGCAACAGACTCAGCGCCGTCACGGGTACCGAGCTGCCCGCCACACTTGCTTTCGATCATCCAACTCCGGCCAGAGTCGCTGACTTTCTGCGCGGGAAGCTGCTGTACCCCAGTCGAAACGATGATCCAGTCGCCACGACGCGCCCGATCGACGGTAGGGAACCGATTGCGATCGTCGGCATGGCTTGTCGCTACCCGGGTGGCGTCAACGATCCGGATGAGCTGTGGCAGCTGGTCGCGTCCGGCACAGATGCCGTTTCACGATTCCCGGAGGACCGGGGCTGGGACGTGGACGGTTCGTACGTCCACAAGATCGAGAGACCAGGCCAGTACTACCAGCGTTCGGCTGGCTTCCTGTATGACGCGGACCTCTTTGACGCGGGGTTTTTCGGGGTTTCGTCGCGTGAGGCGTTGGCGATGGACCCCCAGCAGCGTCTGCTGTTGGAAGTGTCGTGGGAAGCACTGGAACGGGCGGGGATTGTTCCCGAGTCGCTGCGCGCCAGCAGAACGGGCGTGTTCGTCGGTGCGATGACGATGGACTACGGGCCGCGTATGGACGCTGGTTCCCGCTACGAAGGCTATGTGCTGACAGGAAATACCGGCAGTGTCGCGTCGGGTCGGATCGCTTACGTGTTGGGGTTGGAGGGGCCGGCGATCACGGTGGATACGGCGTGCTCCTCGTCGTTGGTCGCGTTGCACATGGCGGCGAAGTCGCTCCGGGATGGGGAGTGCGACCTGGCGCTGGCCGGCGGCGTGACGGTGATGTCCAGCCTCGGGATGTTCATGGAGTTTTCTCGACAGGGCGGGCTTGCTCCCGATGGGCGTTGCAAGGCTTTCTCTGACAACGCGAATGGCTTCGGTCTTGCTGAGGGTGTCGGCTTGATACTGCTGGAGCGGTTGTCTGATGCGCGGCGGTTGGGTCATGAGGTGTTGGCGGTGGTCCGGGGTTCTGCGGTGAACTCTGATGGGGCCTCCAACGGGTTGACCGCGCCGAATGGTCCGTCGCAGCAACGG
>JAFAZC010000076.1 GCA_019239965.1 Kutzneria sp.
CGAAGTCGTCGACCTCGTCGCACAGGGCCTGTCCAACGCCGAGATCGCCAGCCGGCTCTTCCTCAGCGAACGCACCGTGGAAACCCACCTGCACAACAGCTACAAACGACTCGGCATCAGCACAAGAGTGGCACTGGCCCAATGGGCCACCCAACACTATCCAGGTGATCGCTCCCCGGGGGATCCGCCTGCGGTGCCGGGACAGCAGCGGGGCCCACGGTAGGGCGAAAGGCAGCCCCGTCGACACGACGCCGGTACGATCCACCGCATGGCACACCGTTGCGCTGTTCTCGGCACGGTCGCCGCGCTCGCGGCACTGACCGCCGGATGCACGTCGGGTTCGACGCAGCTGCCCGACGGCGGATCGGAACTGGCTCGCTCGGCGGACGTGATGCGCTCGGTGCACAGCACCCACTTCGCGATCACGGTGGACGGCGACCTGCCTGAGGTTCCTGTTCGGGCCGCCGAAGGGGATCTGACCAGCGACGGTGCGGCGAAGGGTACCGCCAAGATCACCGAGTTCGGGCAGCTCGTCCAGTTGGACTTCGTCCTCGTGGGCGGCTCTGCTTACCTCAAGGGGCCGACCGGCGGCTACCAGAAGATGTCGGCCGCGACGGTGTCGTCCCTCTACGACCCGGCCACGATTCTCAACCCGGACAAGGGTGTCGCGAAGGTTCTCGGCACCGTCGAGGACCCGCGGACACAGGCGCACGACGACGGCGTCTACCGCGTCTCCGGCACCGTGTCGAAGGCGACCGTGTCCTCGCTGATACCGGGCATCGCCTCCGACGTCACCGCCACCTTCCTTGTTTCCTCCGACGGCGATCCATATCTGCGGCAGGCCAGGTTCGAGATCCCGAATGGACACGGCGAGGCCAGCGTCACCGTCGAGCTCTCGGAGATCAACACTCCAGTCACCGTCACCGCTCCGGTGTGATGGCGACCGGCAGGAGGATCTCGATCGGCGCGGCCGCACTCGCGGTCCTGCTCGCCGCGCTGGATGCCTATGTGGTGGTGGGAATACTGGTCGACGTGGTGCGCGATCTCGGTGTGCCGGTCAACCACCTGGAGCGCGCCACCACCGTGGTGACCGGATATCTGCTCGGTTACGTCGCGGCGATGCCCCTGCTCGGACAGCTGTCCGATCGGCTCGGCCGCCGCGTCCTGCTGCAGGTCTGCCTCGCCGGATTCGCCATCGGCTCGGTGATCACGGCGTCAGCCGGCGAGCTCACGGTGATGGTCGCCGGCCGCGTCCTGCAGGGCGTGGCGGGCGGCGCGCTCCTGCCGGTGACGATGGCGCTCGTGGCCGACCTGTGGCCGCAACGACGCCGCGCCACCGTGCTCGGAACGGTTGGCGCGGCACAGGAACTGGGCGCCGTACTCGGCCCGCTCTACGGTGTCGGTCTCGCCGCGCTTGTCGGTTGGCGGGGTATGTTCTGGACCAACGTCCCGCTCGCGCTGCTCGCGATGGCCGCCGTCGGACTGGCCGTGCCCGCCGGCCACCGACGTGAGGAGACACCGGGTGGAGTCGACCTCGTCGGTGGCGCTCTGCTGGCGATCACCCTGGCGCTGCTGGTCGTCGGCATGTACAACCCGGCACCGGACCGGGAAGTGCTCGCCGCATGGGGAGTTCCCCTGCTGATCGCCGCCGGCATGGCATTGGTGGCTTTCCTGTGCTGGCAGGCGTTCTCACCACGACGGCTGCTGGATCCGGCCGGACTGCGCAAGGGGCCGTTCTTCGGCGCGCTCGGAGCCAGCCTTGCCGCCGGTGCCGCGCTGATGGTGACCCTGGTCGACGTCGAACTGTTCGCCAAGACCGTGCTCGGCGAGGACACCGTTGGCAGCGCGGCGCTGCTGTCCAGGTTCCTGCTCGCGCTCCCGATTGGCGCCGTGGCCGGCGGCTGGCTCGCCGTCCGGATCGGCGACCGGTGGACGGTGATGGCCGGACTGCTCGTCGCGGCCGCGGGCTATCTGTCATTCTCCCGGTGGCCCGCGGACGTGATGACCGCACGCACGGTGCTCGGACTGCCTCGCCTCGATGTCGATCTCGCGGTGACCGGACTCGGGCTCGGGTTGGTGATAGCCCCGCTCTCCGCGAGTGTGCTGCGGGCCGTCCCCCCAGTCCGGCACGGGGTGGCCTCGGCAGGAGTCGTCGTGGCACGGATGACCGGGATGCTGGTGGGAATCGCCGCGCTGTCGGCGTGGGGACTACACCGGTTCCATGTGCTCACCGCCACGGTGAACACCCCACTCCCCATCGGTGACCGCCAGGAGTTCGCCCGCCAGCTGGCCAGGTACCAGCAGGTCGTCGCCGAGGCCCTGCGCACCGAGTATCGGGAGATCTTCCTGATCACAGCGGTGATCTGCGTCGTCGGAGCCGCCAGCGCACTGGCACTGGGATCACGGCGGAGGGCCGGATCGGCGGAGCCTGAAAGGGGGTAGACGTTCAGGCTCCGAGGACCTCGACGATGGCTTCGGCAACGCCGGCGGCGGAAGCTGGGTTCTGGCCGGTGACCAGTCGACCGTCCACAACGACATGGGCCTGGAGGTTCGCGACACCGCTGTGCTTGGCGCCGTGTTCCTCCAGTGCGGTCTGCGGGAGGAACGGGACCACGTCGGTGAGACCCACGGCCGCCTCCTCTTCGTTGGTGAATGTGGAAACGTTCTTGCCGTCGACGAGATAGGTGCCGTCGGACAGCTTGACGTTCACCAGACCGGCGGGCCCAGGCCATGTCTGTCCATCAGGATTCTGATCGCCACGGCGCTCTGCCGGTTCACGAGCGGCATCGCGGATCAACGGCGGGTAGCGTCAGGCTGACCAGGTAGTCGATGCCTACCCGGTCGACGCAGGCAACACCCTGCAGGAACGCCGTGTGTTGCGTGCTGTCGTAGGTCAACAGGAAGCCGTGCAGCGCGTTGGCGAGTTTCACCCCGGACTGGTACGGCGTCGCCGGGTCCTTCGTGGTGGACACCACAAGCACGGGTGGCAGACCGGCAACCGTTGGCTCGTGTGGCTCGCTGGTTTCCGGCAGTGGCCAGTACGTGCAGGCATCCCCCGGTGCCTCCGTCGGCATCGGCTCGCCGTTGTCCAGGAACGGAGCGGCGAGGGTCGATCGGCGATCCGCGTCGAGCAGGGCCGCCTCGTCGGTGACCCGAGGGCTGTCGACGCACTGAACCGCGGTGAACGCGTCCTGCTCGTTGGAGTATCTGCCGTCAGGGCCGCGCCCGTCGTACAGGTCGGCCATGGCCATCAGAACGACGCCGCTGCCCTGTTTGAGCTGCCTGAGGCCGTCGTCGAGGCTCTGCCACAGGTCCTGGGTGTACAGCGCCTGGACGGTGGCCGTTGTCGCGTCGCCATAGCTGAGTTCGCGGCCGGCTCCCGCATCGGCCGGCTTCTTGATCAGTGGCCGCACCAGGTCCTGGTAGGCCTGTACGGCCCTGGCTGGATCGCTGCCGAGCGCGCAGCCGGAACGTTTGCCGCACCAGGACGCGAACTGGTCGAACGCCGTCTGGAAGCCGGCGGCCTGCGCGACACCGGCCTCGATCGAGCTCTGCGTCGGATCCACCGCGCCGTCGAGGACCAGCGCACGGACATTGGCCGGGAACCGCTCCGCGTATGTGCTGCCGAGGAACGTGCCGTAGGAGTAGCCGAGATAGGTCAGCTTCTCGTCGCCGAGCGCGGACCGCAGCACGTCGAGGTCCTTTGCCACGTCCCGGGTGCCGATGTTGGCCAGGAGGTCGGAGCCGGTGCGCTGGACGCACTTGGCGTCGTAGTCCTTGAGTCTGGTGATCTCCTTGACGACGCCGGCCGCGGACGTGTCCTGGTCGTCCTCCATGCGACGCTGATCCTGCTCGGTGCCGGTGAGACAGTGCACCGCGGGCTGGCTCGCCCCTACCCCGCGCGGGTCGAATCCGACGAGGTCGAACCGCCTTCCGAGGTCGTTGCCCGCGACGGCGGTGGCGAGCGAGGCGGCGGCCGCCATTCCGGACGCGCCGGGACCGCCCGGGTTGACGATCAGGGATCCGATCCGCGTCGTCTCCTCGGTCGCCTTGCGGCGGAACAGGCCGAGGGTGATGGTCTTGTCGCCCGGCTTCGCGTAGTCCAGCGGCACGGTCAGCCTCGCGCAGTCGGCACCGGCCGACTTGCCGTAGAGCATCCTGTCCTGTTCGGTGGTGGCGTAGGAGTCGCACGACCCCCAGCCCAGCTGCTGACCGTAGAACCGTTCGAGCCCGGCGGGCACGGCGCCGGCTGGTCCGCGCTTCTCCAGGGAGACGCCGGGCGCACCCCTGCTGGTGACCGTCGCGGTGCAGCTTGCGACCGCCATCGTCACGGTCAGTGTCAACACGATGAACGATACGTGAGAATGGTGGCGAGACACCCTGTCGATGGTGCCATCCCACGGCGGCCGAACGGGTGGATACTGGAATCGCGACCGCCACTCCGGGTGATCCTCACCCGCGGAGGTCGCCCACATGCCCGCGAAGTGGGAGAAGATAACGACCATGCCGCAACTGCGCGTCGCGCTCGCCCAGGTCAACGCTTGCGTGGGCAACCTCGCCGGCAATGCCGACCTGGTCGTCGCTTGGACCCGTGCCGCCGTCAACGCCGGGGCCCACGTCGTGGCGTTCCCCGAACTGGCGCTGACCGGCTATCCCATCGAGGATCTCGCCCTGCGTGCCTCGTTCGCGGAGGCCTCCAGGAACGCCGTTGACGAGCTCGCGGAACGGCTCGCCGACGCCGGCTGTGGCGACGTACTCGTCGCGGTGGGGTACCTGGACCGCGACGATGCCGGCGTGCGCAACGCGGCGGCACTGATCCACCAGGGACGGGTCGTGGCCCGCTACGCCAAGCACCACCTGCCCAACTACGGCGTGTTCGACGAGTTCCGGTACTTCGTGCCCGGACAGCGGCTGCCGATCGTCCGCTGGCATGGCGTCGACATCGGACTGGTGATCTGCGAGGACATCTGGCAGGACGGTGGGCCCATCGCCGGTCTCGGCGGGGCCGGTGTCGACCTTGTGCTCTGCGTCAACGCCTCGCCTTACGAACGCAACAAGGACGACGCCCGCGCCGAGCTGGTCGCCAGGCGTGCCGCCGAGGCGGGTGCACCAATCGCCTACGTCAACATGGTGGGCGGCCAGGACGAACTGGTCTTCGACGGTGACTCGCTGATCATGTCCGCGGACGGCACCCTGCTCGCCCGCGCCCCCCAGTTCGTCGAACACCTGCTCGTGCTCGACATGGACTTGTCCACCGCCCAGCACACCGTGACCGCATCCACCGAAGGATTCGAGGTCATCAGGACGGCGATCGACACCGAGGCGCTGCCGGCGTACGACCGGTTGCCGGCACCGCTGATGCCCGCGCAGTTGTCCGAGCACGCCGAGGTGTGGTCCGCGCTCGTCACTGGTCTGCGGGACTACGTGCGCAAGAACGGCTTCCAGTCGGTTGTGCTCGGCCTTTCCGGTGGCATCGACTCCGCGGTGGTCGCGGCGCTCGCGGTGGACGCGCTCGGCGCGGACGCGGTGTACGGCGTGTCGATGCCCTCGGAGTACTCGTCGGACCATTCCCGATCGGACGCGGTGGCCACGGCGGAGCGAACCGGGTTGCATTTCAGCGTGCACCCCATCGCCGACATGGTGCGCACGTTCGTCGGGCAACTCGGACTGTCCGGGCTTGCCGAGGAGAACGTGCAGGCGCGGTGCCGCGGCGTGACGCTGATGGCACTGTCCAACCAGCACGGTCACCTGGTGCTCGCCACTGGCAACAAGACCGAGCTGGCGGTCGGCTACTCCACCATCTACGGCGACGCGGTCGGTGGTTTCGCCCCGATCAAGGACGTGCCGAAGACGATGGTGTGGGAACTGGCGAGGTGGCGCAATGAGGAGGCGATGCGCAACGGCGAGGTGCCGCCGATTCCAGAAAACTCGATCACCAAGCCACCGTCGGCCGAACTGCGCCCCGATCAGCTGGACACCGATTCACTTCCTGACTATGCCCTGCTCGACAAGGTGCTCGACCGGTATGTCGAGGGCGACCAGGGATACGCCGACCTTCTCGCGGACGGCTTCGATCCCGAGCTGGCGCGGCGGGTGCTGCTGATGGTGGACCGCGCGGAGTACAAGCGCCGGCAGTTCCCGCCCGGAACCAAGATCACCCTCAAGGCGTTCGGCAGGGACCGACGGCTGCCGATCACCAACGCCTGGCGGGAAAACGCCATCGTGCCGATCTCCGAGACGATCGCCTTAGTGCACAGTTGACGCGATTGTCGATCGCGGTCGACTGGGCGCAGTCATGAGACGTCACCTTGCCAACCGGCGGGCGCCTGTCATCACGCCGAAGCGGGATCCCTTGACCGGCATTCCCAGGACAGCACGGCGAGCGCTCGCGCCGATTCGGGATCGAGCGCGATCGCGGTGACATCGCCGCGGAGTTCGAAGGCGGCCAGCCGGAACACCGCCCGTCCGGTCCCCTCGGCAAGGACCCGGATGGCGCTCCATGGGACAAGCACGTCGACACGAGGACCTCGAATGCGGTGTCGCAACAGGCGGTAGGCCAGCAGTCCCGGTAGGACTCCGCATCCGATACCGGCGATCAGGCCGACCTTTTTCGGGTAGGAAGCGAGAACGGGGACGGCCGCCTCGAGCCCGGTGAGCGCGACCGCGGCAAGCAAGGCCCCCGCGACCCCGACGGCCGCGCCCAGGACGGCCGCCGTTGTGGCCCGAGTTCGATGTGCCCGCAGGCGCACGCCGCCGTCAAGCCGTTCGAGGCTGCCAAGCCCGAGGACGGGTGCGGCGCCCGAGTCGGAGCCCGCGGTGCGGGCCGGTATGAAGGTGACGTTCATCGCGATCAGGACCGCTGCCCGCCGAACGCCTCGGCTCGCCTGCCGCTGCGTTGCTCAAGAAGACGAACCAGGCTGTCGTCGACATTGTCGATGGACGACTCTTGGATGCGTATTTCGGCTCCGCTACTGGAGACGAGAACGATGGTGAGGAAGGGATGACCGCCGTTGATCTGGAGTCTCCGCACTCCCAACCCGGCGAGATCGGTGAACAACAGTTCCTGCCGACCGGATTTCGTCTCGCGCACGATACCGGCTTCATATATCCGGTAGACCAGAGCGCTCTTCAATTTGCGCAGGCGGGAATAGAGAAGGAGGCCTCCAACACCCAGGAAGATCACCGTCACGACCGCGAGAAACCCGATGTCCTGCCCGGTGGCGGTGGCCGAGCCAACCGAAACGGCGACCATCAACGCGGCGAGAAGGACGCCAATCACCAGCGATATCGTTGCCAGGACGATACCCGGCCTCTTCGCGGGACACATTCTCAGTTCACGACCAAGTCCGTTCATGCGGCCACCCTACCAACCCACGTGATTCCGAGCCGCTGACAGTTTTCGTCACGGCGTCACATCCACACCACCACGCTGTGAAATGTGAATGAAAGCAAGAAGGGGAACCAACACTGCTGCTCGAACTGAGCTGCCCGTGGACGGTTACCGGCCATTCACGAATTCCGGCAGGCGGCGTGTCAGCAGCTGACGCGGCCACGCTCGGCCGGCGGAGCCGCCTCGCCAGGTGAGAACAGACCAGTTCTGTACGATCTTCTTCCGAGTCAGCTGTACGAGTGGCGCCCACCGAAGCCGGGCCGCTCACCACCGTGGCCGAGGCGCATCAGCGGAAAGGGCTGCCCCATGACCACCACTGCCATGGCCGAACAGAATCGGTCCGGTTCGGCCGCGGCCAGCAGGAAACGGATCAACGCTGTGTTCGGCACGGTCCTGCTCGGCATGCTGCTCGCCGCGCTCGACCAGACGATCGTCGGAACCGCGCTGCCGACGATCGTCGGCGACCTCGGCGGCGCGGGCCACCTGTCCTGGGTGGTGACCGCGTACCTGCTCGCAGAGACGATCATGACGGCGGTTGTCGGCAAGTTCGGCGATCTCTTCGGCCGCAAGCTAATGTTCCAGCTGTCCGTGGTGATCTTCGGCGTCGGCTCCTTCTGCTGCGGTTTCGCCGACAGCATGGTCTGGCTGATCGCCTGGCGGGCGGTGCAGGGCATCGGCGGTGGCGGCCTGATGGTGACCTCGACCGCACTGATCGCCGATGTCGTTCCGCTCCGTGAACGCGGCAAGTACCAGGGCATGCTCGGCTCGGTGTTCGGCGTGGTCACGGTCGGGGGGCCGATGCTCGGCGGACTGTTCGTCGACCACCTCTCGTGGCGGTGGGCGTTCTACGTCAACGTCCCGCTCATCGTGATCGTGCTCGTGGTGGCCGCCTTCTCCATGCCCGCGGTGCGCAACGCGGTCAAGCCGATAGTCGACTACCTCGGCGTGCTTCTACTCGGTCTCACCGCGACCGGACTGACCCTGCTCACCACCTGGGGCGGCACCACGTACCCGTGGAACTCACCGGAGATCATCTGGCTGGCCGTCGGTTCCGCCGTCGCACTCGGCCTTTTCGTGCTCGTCGAGTTGCGGGCCGCGGAACCGATGCTGCCGTTGCGGCTGTTCGTCAATCCGGTGTTCACGGTGTCGGGAATCCTCAGCTTCATCGTGGGCTTCGCGATGCTCGGCGCGCTGTCCTACCTGCCGACGTACATGCAGTACGTTCACGGAACGTCGGCCACTAGCTCCGGCGTTCAGATGCTGCCGCTGGTGATCGGGCTGCTGGCCGCCTCGATCTTCTCCGGTAACCTGATCAGCAAGACCGGCCGGTACAAGGTTTTCCCGATCGTCGGCGGAGCCGGCATGACCCTCGGCCTCTACCTGCTCTCCCGCCTCGGCCCCGGTACCGAGGCGCTGCTCGCCTCGGCGTACATGGCGGTGCTCGGTGTCGGCATCGGCCTGAGCATGCAGGTGCTGACGATCGCGGTGCAGAACACGGTGGACTACCACGATCTTGGCGTCGCCACGTCCGGCGTGACCTTCCTGCGGTCGATCGGCAGCTCGTTCGGTACCGCGATCTTCGGCACGATCTACGCGAACCAGCTGTCCCACAACATGGCCACGACGCTCGCCGCCCACCCGTTGCCCGCTCACACCGACCCACACGTCATCCAGGTGCCGGAGGCGTTGCACCGCCTTCCGTCGACCGTGTCGGCTCCCTTCATCCAGGCCTACGCCGACTCGCTGCACACCGTCTTCCTGTACACCGTGCCGGTCGGGCTGCTGGCGTTCGTCGTCGCCCTGTTCCTCAAAGAGGTGCCGCTGCGGGACACCGCACGAGCCAGTGCGCCGGAACTCGGTGAGGGCTTCGCGATGCCCGAGGACAGGGACAGGGACAGGGAACTGGAGCGGGCCATCGCCACCCTGTTGTTCCGGGACCGCAAGCGGGTGGGGCCAGCGATCCTCGCCAAGACCGACTCGACGTTGGACGAGGGCGGCCTGTGGTGCCTACTCCGGGTCCACCTCAAGCACCGTGGCGGCCAGCCCGCAACCGTGGCCGCGATCGCCGAGGACGTGCAGGTGCCGGCCAAGGTGCTCGCTCCCGCGTTCAGCCTGCTCGAAACCAGTGGTCACCTCAGCGAGTCCGACGGTGAACTCCGGCTGACCGACAGTGGACAACGAGAGTTCGGCAAGCTCTCCGGTGCGTGGCGGGGGTGGCTGACCGACAAGCTGTCCGACTGGGGACCACAGGCTGAGCTGGACGCGGCCATCACGCGGGTCGTCGACCGGATGGTCGCGCAGGCCGGTGAGGAACGCTCGGTAGGCCGACACGCCTTGGTGTGACACTGCTCGCACCCGATGCCATGCCGCCAAGGGTGGTGTCACGCTGGTGTCGTACGCCATCCACATGACCCGGGGACCCGCCCGTCGCGGGCCTCGAGGGAAGGACGGTCGACATGCCATCGGCTGACGCTGCCACCCCCGTTGACGTCGCGGCACCCTACGGTGCCGGCGTGTCCGGCTCGGCTCCGGCTCGCCGGGTGCGGATCCACCACCTCCAGGAGCTCAAGGACCGCGGCGAACCGTGGCCGATGCTCACCACCTACGACATGTACACCGCCGGGCTTTTCGACGATGCGGGCATTCCCGTGCTGCTGGTCGGCGACTCGGCCGCCAACAACGTCTACGGCTACGACACCTCGCTGCCGGTGACCGTCGACGAACTGCTGTTCCTGACGCGGGGCGTGACGAGAGCGGCCAAGCGCGCCCTCGTCGTCGCGGACCTGCCGTTCGGGTCGTACCAGGTCTCGAAGGAGCAGGCCGTCGCCACCGCCGTCCGGTTCATGAAGGAGGGCAGGGCGCACGCGGTCAAACTGGAAGGCGGCCAGCGCTTCGCACCCCATGTCGAGGCCATCGTCGCGGCCGGAATCCCGGTGATGGGCCACGTCGGGTTCACCCCGCAGAGTGAGCACCAGCTCAGCGGTTATCGGGTGCAGGGCCGCAACGACGATGGCGACTCGATCGTCGCCGACGCGGTCGCCCTTGAGAAGGCCGGTGCCTTCGCCGTCGTGCTGGAGATGGTGACCGCGGAGGTGGCCAAGAAGGTCACCAGCGAGTTGCGGATCCCCACCGTCGGAATCGGCGCCGGCCCTGACTGCGACGCACAGGTGCTGGTGTGGCAGGACATGGCCGGCCTGCGCAGAGGCAAACAGCCCCGCTTCGTCAAACGCTATGCCGACATGGCCTCCGTTCTCAGCCACGCGGTTGGCGTGTTCGCCGCGGATGTCCGCACCAGGGCGTTCCCCGGTCCGGAGCATTCGTTCCACTGACTAGCGGGCCTCACACGTCGTTTCTCGCGTCGGCCAGTATCGACAGCAGCGCGCGGTTGTCGGTCTTGCTGAGCGACAACCCGAATTCGGTGCGCAGGGCGTCGACTATCCCGGTGTCAGTCAGCCGTCGTTCGTGGCCGGGCTTGCCTGGCTCGAGGTAAGCCAGGCGGCGGCCGACGAGACGGCGCCGACAGTCGACGTCCCTGCTCATGACCACCAGGCGCCCCACAAAGGGGGACGAAGGGTTGGATGCGGTGAAGTGGTTGGCCACCATCACGTCGGAGGCGTGCTGGTAGTCCTCGGTGAAACTGAAGAGGGCAGTCCAGTTCTTACCCGCCGACGCGCGTTTCTCAGCGGAGGCGGCAGGCAACACAGTCGACGCGCGTTTCTCAGCGGAAGCGGCAGGCAACACAGCCGACGCGCGTTTCTCAGCGGAGGCGGCATCGTCACTGTCGCGCTCCTGGAGCTGCCAGACACCACGCCTGCCGGAGACCAGTCGATACACCCAGCCACCCTGTCGCCGAGGATCCGTGGCGCCCCACGGCATGGGCTCGAGCAAACCCGATCCGAATCCGACATCGGCAAGCCATGCCTTGCCTCCGGCACGCACCCGCAGTGCCATGTGGGTTCGCGGCTTCGGGCGTCGTTCGTCAGCACCGACCCGTGCCAGGATCCGGTCGACGGCGTAGCCGAGCCGTTCGAGGACCGCGCCGAACAGCAGGCCATGCTCAAAGCAGTAGCCGCCCCGGCATCGGTCAACCAGCTTCGCCTGCACTGCGTCGAGATCGACGGACACTCCTTTTCCGAGGACGATGTCGATGTTCTCGAACGGTATCGTCCTCACGTGCGCACGGTGCAGTTCGGTGAGGGTCCGTTCGTCAGAACCCAGCGGACCGGCGTAACCGACTCGACGCAGATACGCCGGCAGGTCCAGCCGGTCAGCGTCCCATTCGCTCGTCATCGCTCATCCACGGTAGACAGTTCTCGGCTGACGACCTCGATTGGGGCGATGCGGGCAATCAGACCCGCTAACCGCCCGTTCGAGTAGCGGCTTGCGTCGCTACCAGTCGATGGCTACCCCAACGACGCTGTGCTCGGAAGCTGGAAAGTAGGCGCTGGCGACGTTTCCGCTGCCGATGATCAGGTGTCCGGGCTCCACGACCGGCCCGCTCCGAACTCCCTTGACATATCTCGTACACCGGGCGGGGAGTGCCTCAGGGTGAAACGTCAGTTGGGCAAGGTCGTCACAGGGCAGCGGCAGAGTCCTGCAGTGTTCTAGGACCCGCTTTCCGTCGACAGCACTGACAACGTAGCAGAACGTGTGAATGTCGCCTTCGGCGAGCATCCGATCGAATATGATCTCGACGACCAGGTTGCCGCTTTCCTGGTCAGCTCTGGTTCGGCCCGGGCGACATCCTTCCTCGGTGTGCAGACGTACGGTCTCCGCGCTGTAGCCGGTCATCTCCATGTTGCACAGCACCAGATATCTATCGATGCCGCCACGTAGCGCCCGTACCACGGTCCGAGACATCATCCTTCGGTCAACGCCATTCTCATCCAGGCTCACGGAATCATGAACCAGCAATGGTTCCAAGGTGTCACCGAATCGTCCGGTATCCGATCTCATGTCAAGTTTTGGAATCAGCCTTGACAGCATTTCCTGTCGCTTGTCGTCGGAGTCCGCGACACGACCGAACGAAGACTGTTTCCGGCCTTCGTCGAGTAGCGCCGCCAACGACTTCTCGGGAAGTCTCAACACGTCTTCCAACGCCCGTATGACCATGTCGGCGTCTTTCCCCGCTGGCCGTCGAAGCCCGCGCTGCCAGTAGCTCAACGTGGACTGCCCCACCGAGACGCCCATTCGGTCCAAGTGCGCCCGTAGCCGGGTCAACGACAGGCCCCGGTGAACGATCGCCTCGCGCAACGCGCGATCGAACGGACCGCGCCGCAACGCGTCACTCAGCCGAGCTGCCCGCCGCTCGTCGAGCTGGTCCCCCACAGGCGCAGACCATATGTCAGTTGCCCGTCTCGTTCAATGCTCATGAGCACATGTCGTGGACCGGCGTTCCACTCGCTCGCGATCTTGCCGTACACCTCCGTTGCGGCAACGTGGCCGGGATTCGTGAACGTGCCGTGAACATTCCGCCCACCATCGCGCAGGCATGACGACTAGTTTGTCCTATCTGGGCACACGTGCGTCTTCGGTACACGGAACGTTCCGCTCGTATCCTTCCGTGGCATCGACCACACCCGACGGTGATTGTCTCCTGATACGGTCCCAGCCGCCGACCGCGGGTTGCGCGCGTCAACCCTGCGGATCGTCGTCTGACAACTCCTACACCACCACGATCGAGGAAACTAGGAGCTAGTGTCATGCGGTCTTTACCCGCTGTCATCGCCGGCGCTCTTGTCGTCGGTGTCATGCTTGGAACCGCCGGTTGGGCGAACGCCTCGAGTGCGTCTTCGTTCGACAACCCCACGTGCAGTGTGGGTTCCGACGAGACCACCCTCTCCTGCACGGACGAAGGAATCTTCGAGGGGGACGGTTTCCCGACCGAGGCCGCCGCCAAGGACGAAGCGAAGAACGATCTCAAGTTGTGGATCATCAGGCAGAGGCGTGTCTGCGAACCGGAACAGAATTGGATTCTCCAGGCTGGAAAGGAAGCAGGAGTGACGGGATGGGTCGGCATCGCCACGGCGCACGGATGCCACGGATGACATAGTGAGCGGCGTCATCGCCTCTTGATCCACTGATCCGCTGGCGCAACGGATCCCATCCAGGCCGGTGTGGGCGAGGTGATCGCGACGATTCCTCGCCCACTCGCCATACCCAGCTGTTCGGCCAAGCCGGATCATCGGCCAGCCGCGGTGAAGGTGACGTCAGCGGCGTGTGCCACGACGTCAACCCGGTCACCGAGTGCCCATTCGGCCACTCTGGACACCATCGCCGCCGGCACCGGTCCGCTGATACCTGGCGCCACGGGAATGTCGTAGGTGGCGTGGGCGTCATGCGGCATGAGCACCGCGAAACCGAGTGCGAGCGCGGTGCGCGCGGTCGCACCGACGCACATCTCCGACATGACACCACAGATCGCCAGCACACGGACGCCCCGGGCGGCGAGCAGTGCTGCCAGGTCCGTTCTGTAGAACCCGTCGTCGGTGGTCTTGCGAATCACCACCTCGTCGGCGCCAGGCTCGACCGGCAGGTACAAGGCCCACCCCGGCTTGCCTGGCTCGTCAACCCCGCCCGTGGCGCCGTCGTTCTGAAGGTGGACGACGAGAGCACCACTCGCACGTGCCTTGGCGATGAGGTCCCCGACCTGAACCAGCAGCGGCGCGGCCGCCGGTACGGCTCCTTCGCCCGATACGAACGCCGTCTGGACGTCGACGACGATCAAAGCCTCGGCGGCTCGCGTGCTTCCGGCCACACACCCATTATGCCTGGCGTGGCTAAGCAGGATCCGCCCGTCAGTCAGGGCGCGCCGCGGTAGTCCCCGAAAGTCCAGAGGTTGCCCTCCGGATCGCGCACCGTGAAGTCGCGGGAGCCATAGTCGGTGTCACGGAGCGGACCGGCGATCTCGGCCGCTCCATGCACCCGCTCGTGCAGGCCGTCCACATCCTCGGTCACCACATACACGGCACCGACCCCGGCCTTCATCTGGGCATGCGGGCCATCGGTGGCCTTGCAGGTGCCGAACATCACCGCCCCTCCTTCGGGCCAGCGCAGTTCAGCGTGCACGATGTCGCCGTCGTCGTCGCGTACCACCAACGCCTCACGGAACCCGAAAACCCCGGTGAGGAACGTCAGTGCGGCGGACGCGTCGTCGTAGCGGAGAGTCGGCCAGACGGTTGGTGTCGGTTTCTCGTTCATGACACCGAGTCTTCGCCACCGAAGCCGACCCCGTCTTGGAGAAATGGGAGCTCCTCTGCCATCCAGACACCTGGCGAGCAGCCGGCGAGCGCACGCCACTCGTTGCCGAAGTGAGCCTGGTCGTAGTAGCCGCAGTCGGCGGCGAGCGTGGCAAGGTCTGCTCGGCCACGTCGAAGCAGCCGGGTAGCGCGTTCGAACCGCAGTACCCGCGCGGCCTGCTTGGGGGTCAGCCCGACCGCGGCGCGGAACCGCTCGCTGAAATGTCGCCGGCTCCACCCGACCTCATCGGCGAGATCCGTGACCCGGACCCGGCCGTCGGCGACGGCCAGGGCTCGCCACGCCCACCTGACCTCCGGCGGGACGTGCGCCACGCGTCCCGCCGAGAGCGCCCGGAGAACGGTGTCGAGAATTCGGAAGCGGGAGGTCCAGTCCGGCGCCTCCGCCAGCCGCTCGGGCAGAACGGCCAGTTGGGGCGAGCCAAGGTCGCCAAGGCCGACCACTCTGCCGCTCAGCTCCACTGAGGACACTCCGAGCAGCGCGAGCGCGCCGAATGGCTCGAGTTCGAGCTGGATACCTGACTGGACCTCGTCCTGCGCGATGAGGGCCGGCGCGAGGTGCATGCCGCCGACAAGTCCCCACTCGCGGACCGCGGTGTCTCCCGGTGTCGGCATACCGACCACGGTGACCGGACGCGCCAAGCCGATGATCACGGTGAGATGTCGCGATGGCAGGCCGCGGTGCATGCGCAGCGCGACACCGTGCTGCGCATACCCGATGTAGCGGGCGACCAGATGGCGTACCGCCGGGTGTGGCACGCCGACCGCCCAGTCGGCCGCGGTCACCCGTCGACGATAACCGCTGGCCAGTGAATCGTCGACAAGAGGAAACCGAGTCGCCCTGCTTCAGTCCCCGTCTACCGCTGTGCCCTTGTGGCTAGTGCGGCCTTGATGCGCTTCGCGCTTTCCGGCACGCTTTTCTTCATCGACTGGCGCATGAAGAGCGATGCCACCTTGGGCACGTCGATGTAGGTAATGAAGTGGACTTTGCAGCTGCTGTCGGAAATCGGCTCGATCCGATAGCTGTCACGATACTCCTGCGGAGAGCCGGGCACGGTGGTCAGGGTGAACAGGCGGTCCTGTTCGAATTCGGTCACGGTCGAGGACTTCTTGCTCTCGTATCCGGAGAACTTCCCGTGCTCGTAGTATTTCGTGCCCAACCGTGCCGGTCCTTCGGGAGTGATCTGCTGCTCGAGGATGCCGTCCATCCAGGAACGTCGCGCGGGAAGGTCGGTCAGCAGGGTGAAGACCATTGCCGCCGGGTAGTCGAATGTCTCTGTGTACTCGAAGTCCACCATTGTCGCCTGTTCTCCTTGTATCTCTGATCGAGCCGGTACCGCTCTCAGCGGAACAGCATCGTCGTGAGGGCCCCGGTCAGCTCTGACAGCGGATCGTCCAAACCGGAAGGGCTTCGCCAGCCCACGAACCCGTCGGGGCGGACGAGGACCGCCCCACCGGCCGCCAAGCCGTACGCCTTGCAGAATTCGCCGCCGCTGTCGGCGAG
>JAFAZC010000107.1 GCA_019239965.1 Kutzneria sp.
GGACCGTTGCCGGCATGGTGTCCGGTGTCGGCGCGAACAGCAGCGGCACGAGGAACTGTCCCCACGAGGCGAGGAACAGAATCGCGGTGATCGCGGCGATGGCGGAGGCCAACTGCGGAACGACGATCCTGGTCAACGTCTGCAACCAGGTCGCGCCGTCGATCAGCGCCGCCTCCTGCGGCTCGACCGGCAGGTCGTTGCAATGGTTGTAGAACAACCAGATTCCCAGCGGCGCCACCGCCGTGGTGTACACGAGGACCAGTCCGGGGTTGGTGTCGATCAGGTGCAGTGAGGCCATCATCCGGAACAGCGGTCCGATGAGGGCGAACACCGGGACGACGATCGTACCGATGAGCGCACCGAACAACACACCCCGGGCGGGAACCCGCATCCTGCTGAACGCGAATCCTGCCGGCAGGCCGACCAGGAGGCTCAGCAGCACCGTTTCCACGCTCAGTTCCAGGTTGATCAGAAGGGCGTGCGCGAACTGACCTGTTACACCCGAGTTGCCGGTGGCGTCGCTCGCGTTGAACGGCAGAAGGGCCCTGTACGAACCGAAATCAACGGTCGCCGGTATCCAGACCGGTGGCACCGAGTTCACCTCGGCCTGGGTGGACAGGCTCGTCACCGCGGCGAGCACGATCGGCCCGGCGCTCCAGGCGAGTGTCAGCGTGATGACACCGATCCGAAGCACCGCCAGGGTTCGATTTCTCCGGCGCCTTGGCCGGAGCGGCTGCGTCGCCACGGAGCGGCCCGTCATCTCGCCCTACCGAACGATCGGACGTATGCGATCCCCAACACCGCGGCCACCAAGGTCAACATGTACGCCAGCGCCGTGCCCCTGCCGAAGTCGAGGTCGGCGAACGTCGTCTGATAGATCTGCATCCCCACCGACCTTGTCATGAGCGCACCGCCGTTGAGCACATAGATCTCGTCGAAGAGCGCCAGCACAGTGGTCGATCCCACGGTCAGTGCGACCGCGATCGAGGGGCGTGTCAACGGTAGCGTGATCCTGGTGAACTGGCGCCACTTTCCGGCTCCGTCCAACTCCGCCGCGGCATAGATTTCCCGCGGTATGCCCTGCAGGCCCGCCAGCATGATCAGACTGGTCAGCGGGAGTACCCCCCACGCGTGCACACACGAAATCAGGATGATCGCGGTGACCTGATCGGCGAACCACGCATGGTTGGTGTGGATGACACCGACCTGGGCCAGGACGGCGTTGAGTAGTCCGTTGTCCGTGGCGAAGATCCGGGACCAGAGCAGACCGCCAACGACCTTGGGCAGCGCCCACGGCAGCACGAGCAGTGCGAGCACCACGCCCCGACCGCGGAACGTCCGTCTCATCGCCAGGGCGACCGCCATCCCACCGACGATCTCGATCAGGACCGCGCACACCGTGTATCCAACGGTGTGCGCGAACGCGCCGCGCGTGGCCGAGTCGGCCAACACGGAGAAGTAGTTGACCAGACCGGTGAACCTGCCAGTGGCTCCGACGCTGTAGTTCAGCGCCTGCATGCTCATTCCGATGCCCCGTGCCATCGGATAGAACACCAACCACCCGAACATGAGCAATACCGGTGCGATGAACGCCAATCCGAGCAGCACCTGCCGCCGGCGTCCCGACCGCACCGAGACATTCACCGCCATCGGCCGCCCCTCATTGTTCGTTCGCCAGTTGGTCGAGCTTGTCGGCCATCCGCCCGATGGCTTCGTCTACCGTGGCATTCCCGGTGGCCGCCGCGTTGACGTCAGCGGCGACCTCGTTGGTGAAAGACGGGAACCACCCCGGGCACCCGTTGGCGAACAGCGGCACGCTTCGGGCCAACTGCTGCTGGATGACCGGGCCTCCGGCCACTGTTCCGCTGGCGAGCAACGCGCTCGCCGCCGACGCGCCACAAGGCATCTGGCCGGTTGCGGCAAAGAGCGCCCGTTGGTTGTCCGGCCGCATCATCCAGTTGATGAACACGGCTGCGGCGGCCTTGTGCCGGCTGGCCACCGGGATCCCCAGCCCCTCGGGCAGGCCGAAGGTGGCGCCTGGCCCGTTGATCCCTGGTTCGAGGAAGTAGGCGGTCTGATTGAGCACAGTGGACTGTTTCGGATCGTTGAGCGCGGTCAGCTCACCGGGATAGCCCGCGAGTTGCACCGCGGTCCGGCCGGAACTCAGCAGAGCATCAGTCCGTTGGTCGTTGTTGCTCACCGATCCCGGTTCGGCAAGTCCGTTCTTGATGGCGTCGACCTCGAATCGCAATGCCTTGTATCCCGCGGACTCGGAGCCGCGGAATGCTGCCCGGCCTGAGTCGTCGACGAGCCGCCCGCCCATCGACACCATGAGAAGCTCCCATTCCGTCGCCGCCCCCTGAGTCGCCGACAGGGTCAGTGCCATCGGGTATTCCGACACCCGCAGAGCCTTGATCCTGGCGAGGTCCGAGGCAAGCTCCTCGAAGGTGGCGGGCGGATGGGCTATGCCCGCTTCGGCGAACATCTCGGAGTTGTACACGCCGATGCGGGCGTCATTGCTGTAACAGGCCGCATAGCGGTGGCCGTCGTGGGTGAACGCGCCGTTGTCGCGCAGGTCGTCCCTGACCGCGCGGTCCAACGCCGTGTCAAGCGGCTCGTACCATCCCGAGGCGGTGAGCTGTCCGATCCATGACCAGTCAACCTCGGTCACGTCTCCGATGGCCTCCTCCGCGATACCAGCGGTACCGATCCTGCTGTGGATCTCATCCCATGAGGCGAGGTTGATGCTGACCGACACACCGGTCTCGCGTTGGAACCTCGCCAGCATCTCGTCGGACAGCTTCGAGTAGGAGGGCAGCACCACCGTGATGTGTTCTCCCTTTGTCGGGCCGGAGAAGTCCGAGGCGGTGGTGCCCGCACCGTCCGAACAGGCACCGAGACACACCCCGGCGACCATGACGAGAACGGCCGCCAGCCGGCACCTCTTCCCGGTGATGACCATTCTGGGCTCCCTGTTCTCGTCCTCGGCGCGGGCAGGTGGCGGATCCCGAGGTATCACATGGCGGCACGGCCCACGCGGACGGTTGTCTCGGCACCAGTCGCGCGGATCGCGGTAACAACCACCTGATCGACGGCGACCGTGCGCAGCACCTTCCCGCCGACCACCTCGAGCACGGCGGCGCCACCGGTGAGTGCCACCTCGCCGTCGCCGCCGCCGGGTGTGTCGAACAGCAACGCGCTTGCGTCGCCGTCGTCGTTGTCCGCCAACAGTTCCCAGGTGGCATAGTGCAGCCTGGCGCCGTGCCTGAGGCGCCGCCGCAACGGCAGCAGCCGTGCACCAAGACCGGACAGGGTGATTCCCTCGAGCTGACTGGGCAACGTGTCTCGGATGTGATGAGCCGAGCCGAGTTCACCGGGGGTCCAGTGCAGCGAGGTCGTGGTCGGCAACGGAGTCGGATTGACCACGCAGAGCAAACCGCCGTCGGGCCCGGACAGCTGCATCGCGGTGACTTGGGGATTGGTCGACCACGCGGTGCGGGGACCCACCGTTCCCTCAACGAGGTCGATGAGGAAACGGTGGTGGTCGGTGGCCTCGTTGGCGGCGTACTGGAGCCGAAAGCCGATCACGGTGATCGTGCCGTCCCCTGTCGGGTAGCTCACCGCGCACGGTTCGCCGGTATCGCCCTCGCTGGCTAGCACCTTGCACGCCGGTGCCACCGGCAACACCGCCGCCGGCCCGCTCGCGACGATCACTTCTCCGCCGGCTCCGCGGACGATACTCAGTGTCGGGCCGGAGGCGACCGTGTCGAAGGCGGGGAACGCGGGTCGCTCACCAACCGGCATGGTCGCGTCCAGCAACACCGTGCACGCCTTACCCCGCTCATCCCTGTGCGGCAGGCCGGGCAACACAACGAGGTGGCCACCGGCCGCGGCATAGTCGGCGAGCTTGCGTTGCACGGCCTCGGACATGAAGTCCATACACAGCACCCAGAGTTGGCCGACTGAGGACAATTCGTCGGACGAGACCGTCTCGAGGTCAAGGCTGCCCTGCATGACACAGGACAGCGTCATCAGGGTCTGTACCGTCGGCGCGGACGAGATACCCATGTTCCCGGCGGAGAACAGATCGTTGACGAGCTCACGCGCTCCCGGTGTGCCGGTGTCACCGCCGGCAATGGCCACCGACTCGTACGGAAGGTAGTAGCCGCACCAGACGTCGCGTGCCGGCTCGGCTGTGAACAGCACCGATTCGGCCGTGTCGATGATCTGTGCGAGTTTACGGATCACGCCACAGTGAGCGCGTTCCTGACCGTCGGGCGAGATGGGTGCGCTGATGTCGTATGCCCGCCCCGTACGGTTCTCATAGCCGGCCGGGTTCTCGCCACCGACCATCATGAAGTAGTTGATTCCCCGGATTCCGCGCGCGATCGTGGTCGCATAGAGCATCTCCATCGATCCGGGTGTGATGTAGCTGGCGTTGGAACCTTGTAGCTCCATGGTGATCGGCGGCCCCTCACTGCCGCCGCGCCACATGTGAAACGAGTCGTGTGTCGCGACGACGGCACCGAGCTTGTGCTCGCTGATCGCGGCGGAGGAGAAGAGCGCGAGGTAGCACTCGTTGGTCAGCCAGATGTCCTCGAGCCCGCGTTCAGCCATGAACCTCGAGAACTGGCGTGCCTGAAGCGGCAACAGGTACGGGAACAGCATTGAGATCGGTTCGCCGACCCCAGCGGCACGGACCTGCTGGTACAACAGGGCACAGTGCTCGTTGATGAGCGAAAGCTTGTAGTTGTGCCAGTCCAGGTGGGACACGGCGTTCCCGGTGATCGACCGCAGCGGCTCTTGCGGCGGTTGGACGTCGTCGGCGCGTCGGTAGGCGGTGTGGTGTGCCGCGTTGAGTCCGGCGAGGTCGCCGTACCTGGACAGCAGCCACTTGGCGTAGCGCGAGGGGCCCCCGTCCGGCTCGACCAGGTAGGGGTTGTAGTCAGTCAACACAGGATCGCCGAGAGTCGCCCAGTACGACGTCTCGTCGTCCAGCTGGACATTGATGATCGGACCACCGTTGCCAGCGAGGAACGGCACCGCGGCGCCGAGCACGTCCCGCATCCACCGGCTCGCCGCCGCCACATACCTCGGATGGCTGTAGGTCACGGCCGGATACCCGGCCGGCAGCGTGACCGGCTTGCCGTCGGCCGCACAGGCACGGATCTCCGGGTACCGTTCGAGCAGCCAGTCCGGGATTCCGCCGCCGCGCCATTCCGCTGTGATGAAGGGCCCCGGCCGCAGTACACAGGCGAGACCGGTCGAGGCGATCTCGGTGAGGCAGCCAACCAGGTCACGCTCGGGAAGCGTCTCACCGGTGAGGTCGAGCAGCCCGGCGACGGGCATGTGCCAGTTCCAGGGAACGTAGATGGACACCGCGTTGAGGCCGACATCCCGCATCTGCGCCAACCTCGGCCGCCACAGCGTCCTCGCGACCCGGAAGTAGTGGAATTCCCCGGAGTGCAGGAAGCGCCTTCCGGCCATCAGCCCAGCGACGTCGACACGCTTCGCCGGATCGGCCGGCCCCGGAACACTCATGCGGCTATCTGGTCATAGTGGGACGATGGGGTCAAGAGCGTGCCCGGAATCTCAGCCGATAATGGCCAACAGCCTGGCCACCTCGGCGCGGACCGCGTCTCGGCCGGCGCCCAGGTACTTCCTGGAATCCACCGCGCCGAGGTCGGCCGCGAGGAAGTCACGGACCGCGGCAGTGAAGACCTTGTTCAGCTGGGTACCGATATTGATCTTCTTCATGCCGGCTCGCGTCGCGCGCGCGAGGTCCCCGTCAGGCACACCGGACGAGCCGTGCAGTACAAGGGGCACCGGCACGTGGTCCCGCAGTGTCTCGATCAGCGCGAAGTCGAGCCGCGCATCCCGACTGAGCATCGCGTGTGACGTGCCGACCGCGACGGCTAGCGCGTCGACACCGGTGGTGCCGACGTACGCGGCCGCCGCCGCTGGGTCCGTGCGGCTGCCGGGATCGTGCACGCCGTCCTTGCCTCCCACCTCGCCAAGTTCGGCCTCGACCCAGACGCCGTGTCGGTGGCAGTGGGCGACCACCTGGGCGGTGACGCGGACGTTGTCGGCGTAGTCGGTCCCTGACGCGTCGTACATGACCGAGCCGAGGCCGATGGCGATCGCCTCGTGCACGAGATCACTCCTGGTCGCGTGGTCGAGGTGCACCGCGACCGGCACTTCGGCCGCTTCGGCCACCGACAGCGCGGCCACCGCGATCGGAGCGAGCGCCCCGTGGTAGGCGACGCAGTTCTCACTGATCTGCAGCACGACTGGAAGGCCGACGGACTCCGCGCCGGCCACGACCGCCTCCGCATGCTCGAGGTGGACGACATTGAACGCGCCGACACCGGCTGAGGCGTTGCCGACGATCTCGCCAACGGTGCTGAGCGGCACGACAGCGGTCCCTTCTCAGCTCGCCAGGTGCCCGGTTCACTCGATGGCGAGCCGCCCCAGGATCACCGCTGCCGCGCGAAAGCGCAAGGCGACGTTCGCGCCGCCACCCCGATCACGGCTGCCCGTGCAGCAGGTCACGGTTGAGGCGGCTGATCACGTCCAGCGGAATGCTCTTGGGACACACCGCCGTGCACTCCCCCATGCTGGTGCAGCCGCCGAAGCCGAGTTCGTCATGGGTACGCACCATCTCGGCGGCCCGAACGTACCGCTCAGGTTGCCCCTGCGGCAGCAGTCCGAGGTGAGTCGCCTTCGCCGCGGTGAACAGCATCGCCGAACCGTTGGGGCAAGCCGCGACGCAGGCCCCACAACCGATACACACCGCCGCCTCGAAGGAGGCCTCCGCGCTGGAGGTCGACACAGGAAGGGCGTGTGCGTCCGGTGCGCTGCCCGCCGGCACGCTCACATAGCCACCGGAGGCGATGATCCGGTCGAACGCCGAGCGGTCGACGACCAGGTCCTTGATCACGCCGAACGGCCGGGCACGCCACGGCTCAACCGTGATCGTGTCGCCGTCGGCGAAGTGGCGCATGGACAGCTGGCAGGCGGTGGTGGCCCGCTGCGGGCCGTGCGCCATTCCATTGATCATCATGCCGCACGCCCCGCAGATGCCCTCGCGACAGTCGTGGTCGAAGGCGACTGGCTCTTCGCCGCGTCGGACCAGCTCTTCGTTGAGCACGTCCAGCATCTCAAGGAACGACATGTCCGGCGACACGTGGTCGACCGGATAGGAGACCATCGCGCCGGTGTCGTCGCGATCACGCTGCCGCCAGATTCTCAAGGTGAACCTCATTGGTAGCTCCGCTGGGTCGGCTCGAAGTAGGAGAAACCCAATTCCTCCCGATGCAGTACCGGTGGCCTTCCGACACCGGCGTACTCCCATGCCGCCACGTAACCGAAGTTGGTGTCATCCCGCCTCGCCTCGCCGTCGTCGGTCTGGCTCTCCGTACGGAAATGACTGCCGCAGGACTCGGTGCGGTGCAGTGCGTCGACACACATCAGCTCGGCCAGTTCGAGGAAGTCGGCGACCCGGCCGGCCTTCTCCAGCTCCTGGTTGAACCTCCGGCCACCGGAAGGCACCTTGACCCGTTGCCAATACTCCTCCCGCAGCGCGGGAATTCTGGCGAGTGCCGAGCGAAGGCCTCGATCGGTACGTTCCATGCCGCAGTGGTCCCACATCAGCTGGCCGAGTTCTCGGTGGAACTCCTCGACCGTGCGGTCGCCGTCGACCGCGAGCAGAGCGGCGATCCGGCCACGCACCTCCGACTCGGTGGCGGTGACAGCTGGATGGTCGAGGTCGACCTCCTCGAAGGGGGCGTCGGCGAGGTAGTCGCCGATCGTGTTCGGCAGCACGAAGTAGCCGTCGGCGAGGCCTTGCATGAGTGCGCTCGCGCCGAGACGGTTCGCGCCGTGGTCGGAGAAGTTCGCTTCGCCGATCACGAAGAGCCCGGGAATCGTGCTGTGCAGGTCATAGTCCACCCACAGCCCGCCCATGGTGTAGTGCACGGCCGGGTAGATACGCATGGGCACACAGCACGGGTCGTCCCCGGTGATCCGCTGGTACATCTGGAAGAGGTTGCCGTACTTCGCCTGAATCGAAGCACGGCCGAGCCTGTCGAGAGCGTCCGCGAAGTCGAGGTACACCCCGCGCCCACCCGGACCGACGCCTCGCCCGGAGTCGCAGACCCGCTTGACAGCCCGGGAGGCGATGTCCCTCGGCACCAGGTTGCCGAAACGCGGATACGTCCGCTCAAGGAAGTAGTCACGCTCACCTTCCGGTATCCGGTCAGGAGAGCGAGGATCCCGCGCCCGCGTTGGAACCCACACCCGTCCGTCGTTGCGCAGCGACTCGCTCATCAGTGTCAACTTGCACTGGTGGTCATTACTGACCGGGATACACGTCGGATGAATCTGGGTGTAACAGGGGTTGGCGAACAGCGCGCCGCGGCGGTGTGCCCGCCAGATCGCGGTCGCGTTGCAGCCCTTGGCATTGGTACTGAGATGGAAGACGTTGCCGTAGCCACCAGTGGCGAGCACAACGGCGTCGGCCAGGTAGGTGATCACCTCGCCGGTCACCAGGTCGCGGGTGACGACACCACGCGCTCGTCCGTCGACCACGATGAGGTCGAGCATCTCGGTGCGCGGATACTGCCGCACCTTGCCGGCACCGATCTGTTTCGCCATAGCCTGGTAGGCGCCGAGCAGCAGCTGCTGTCCGGTCTGTCCGCGCGCGTAAAAAGTCCTGGAGACCTGGGCGCCGCCGAACGAGCGAGTGTCGAGCAGACCCCCGTATTCGCGCGCGAACGGAACGCCCTGCGCCACACAGTGATCGATGATCCGCGAACTGATCTCCGCCAGCCGGTACACATTGGACTCACGTGAGCGGAAGTCGCCGCCTTTCACGGTGTCGTGGCACAGCCGCCACACGCTGTCGCCGTCGTTGCGGTAGTTCTTCGCCGCGTTGATACCGCCTTGTGCCGCGATGCTGTGCGCGCGGCGCGGGCTGTCCTGGTAGCAGAACGACACGACGCGGTAACCGAGCTCGGCCAGTGTCGCGGCGGCGGAGGATCCCGCGAGGCCGGTACCGACCACGATCACCGTCAGCCTCCGTTTGTTCGCCGGGCTGACCAGCCGCACCTCCGACTCGCGGCGGCCCCAGCGGGACTCGATCGGGCCGGACGGCGCCTTGCCGTCAGCGATCGAGAGGCCATCGACATAGAACGTCTTGTCCGTCTTGAGCACGCCTATCTCACCATCCCGGTCAACACGGCCAACGGCACGGACAGAAAGCCGGCGGTGACCGTGACGGCTACGCCGATCGCCACCGCGTCGACGACTCGTCGGCCCCTCCCAATCGGCACCCCGAGGCTTCGCAAGGCACCGCACAGGCCGTGCCGGATGTGCGGTCCGAGTGCGAGGACAGCGATCATGGTGAAGGCCGCCGCGTACCACCGGCCGAAACTGGCGGTTATGTCGCGATAGTCCTGCCCGGCGATGCCATTCGGATTGAGCACCCCGACCGTCATGTCCAGCACGTGGTAGACCACGAACAGCGCGATGACCACACCACCCCATCGCATGGTCCGCGCGGCGTAGCCACCGAGCACTGGCCTGCGGTGTCGGTAGCGGAACGGACGGGCACGATGTGCCCGACGGGTCAACTGGACGGCCGCAGTGATGTGCAGTGCGACACACAGCAGCAGGACCACCCTGGCGATCCAGACGAATCCGTCGTGCCCCAGGGCCGGCTCGGCCAGCGAATGCAGCCAACGGCCGTAGCCGTCCAGGGCAGTGGCCCCGACGAAGATCTTCAGGTTGGCCAGCATGTGCGTGACAACGAACACCAGCAGCACGGCACCGGTGACCGCCATGATGGCCTTCTTCCCCACCGTGGAACGCCACAGCCGACCAGCGGCCGACCGACCGCTGGTTCGGGTCGCTAGTTCGGGTGGATCGTCACTCGTGACCGTCACCAGTCTCACGCTAGGAACGAGACCATCAGTCGTCCAATATATCAATTTTCTCGATTCAATAGCTGTAAGCTATCGTCGTGACTCTGCAGCAGCTCGTCTACTTCCTGGCCGTGGCCAGAACGCGGCACTTCACCAAGGCCGCCGAGTTGACGCGTGTGGCGCAGCCGTCGCTGAGCAAACAGATCCACTCCTTGGAGAAGGAGCTCGGCGCACCGCTGTTCAGCAGGGCACGCGGAAACATTGCACTCACCCCGGCCGGCGAGGCCCTGCTTCCGCTTGCCGAACGCATTCTGTCCGATGTGGATACGGCACGACTGGAGGTGCAGGAGCTCGTCGGGCTCAAACAGGGCCGGGTCCGTGTCGGAGCGACCCCCAGCCTCTGCGTGAGCCTGTTCGCCGACGTGCTCAAGCGGTTCCACGACAGCTACCCTGGAATCGAACTGATCATCCAGGAGAACGGGTCCCGTGATCTTGTCAACGCCCTGCTGCGAGGCGAGCTCGACCTCGCCCTGGTGATCTCGTCGGTCGAGGGAACCGGCGGAGCACTCACCAACACGCCGATCCTGCGAGAGAGCCTTGTCGTGGCGGCGCCAGCGGACGCCGACGTACCGACCCGCCGCGGCAACCTGAGACTGACCGACCTGCGCGAGCGACAACTGGTGATGTTCCGCGAAGGCTACGACCTGCGCGAGACCACCATGAGTGCCTGCCGCGACGCCGGCTTCCATCCTCGTTTCGCAGTGCAGGGCGGGGAAATGGACGCGGTGCTCCGGCTCGTCGAGGCCGGGTTGGGAATGGCGATCGTACCGAGCATGGTGCTGGCGGCACGTCCGCTGCTGCGCGGCATCCCCCTCGCCCCGCCGGGGATGAGCCGCACCATCACGCTCGCACACCGCACGGATGTGGCGCCGACCAACGCGGCCCGCGCGTTCCGGACCGCGCTTGTCGACTTCTTGAACCAGGCAAGCCTGCCAGAAGGCGTCCTGCTCGTCGACCAGCGCTCGACTAGGGTCACGACATGACGGTCGGACAACGACGCGGCGGCGCCAACCGTCATGTTGTGGCGGTGGCGTTGTTGACGGTCTATGTGGCGTGGGGCGCGACGTACCCGGCTATTCGTGTGCTGGACAGGACCGTGCCGCCGCTGACCGGAATGGGAGCCAGATTTCTCTGTGCCGGTGCACTGCTGCTCGGCGGAATCGCCATCGTCGCTCCGCGGCGGCTTCGGGCCGGCCTGCGTCCGGTGGCCGGATCGGTGGCGGCGGGAGTGTGGATCCTCGGTGACATCGGCTTGATCGCCTGGGCGGAACAGCATGTCGACGCAGGCCTTGCCGCGTTGGTGATCGCATCGGTGCCGCTGTGGGTCGTCCTCACCCGAGCGGTGACCGGTTCGCGGCCCATTCGGCTGGAGGTCGCCGCTGTCGTGGTGGGTTTCGTCGGGTTGCTCGTGTTGCTGCGCCCGGGCTCGGGTGTGACTGGGCTTGGATGGATGCTGCTGCTGGTTCTCGCCGCGCTGATCGAGGCGACGGGCGAGGTCGCCAGCCAGCGAATGACCCAGCCCCCGGACTCCCTCGTCGCCACCGTGTACCAACTGTTGGGCGCCGGCGCGGTGCTCGTACTCGCCGGCGCCGCGCGCGGTGAGATGAGTGCCGTGCACCCTGGTGACTTCGGCGCCGCTACCATGGGGGCGTTCGCCTTCCTTGTGCTGCCGGGTTCAGCCCTTGCCTACGCCGCGTTCGTATGGCTGCTCGCCAACGCACCAGTGCAGCTGACCGCCACCTACGCCTACGTGAACCCGGTGGTCGCCGTGGTTCTCGGCGCCGTACTGCTTGGCGAGCGCATCGACGTGGTCACTGTCGCGGGAGCCGTGCTTGTGCTCGCCAGTGTCGCCGCGGTCGTTCGCGCCCAATCGCGGCCACGGGAACCCGTGTCGTGAACCTGTTGGAACGTGACGAACCGCTCGCCGCGCTGCGCGGCGGCGTGCGGTCGGCGACCGAGGGGCGCGGAAGCCTCATCCTGGTCGGCGGTCAAGCCGGAATCGGCAAGACGACCCTGGTCCGACACGTGACAGACACGACCAGCGGCACCGTGTTGCTCGGGGCGTGCGATCCGCTCGATACCCCACGACCCCTTGGCCCGCTGCTCGACATGGTGCCCGACATCGTTGCCGGATCGCCGTCGAGGATGGATCTGCTCACCGCGGTGCTCGATCTCCTGTCCGTCCCGAGCGCGCCGAGGTTGGCGATCTTCGAAGACATCCACTGGGCGGACCAGGCGACTCTCGACCTGCTCCGATTCCTCGGCCGCCGCATTGACCGGATCCGCACCTCGCTGGTCATCACGTTCCGGGACGACGAGGCACAGCCGAGCTCACCCCTCGCCGTGCTGCTCGGTGACCTCGCCACCACGCCAGGGGTCATCCGCCTGACTCTCGCCCCGCTGTCGCGGAAGACAACGGAGGCCCTTGTCACGGCGTCCGGTTCGGACAGAACGGACGTGTTCGACCTCACCGGCGGCAACCCGTTCCTCGTCAGCGCCCTACTCACCGCCGAAGGGACGGAGGTGCCGGCATCCGTTCGAGAGGCGGTGCTGGCGCGGCTGTCCCGGGTGGCACCGGACACCGCGGCGGCCGTCCAGGCGGCCGCGGTGCTGGGACCACGTGTGGATCCCGTTCTGTTCGGCGTCGTACTGGACGCTCTCGGCCTCCCCCGGTGGACAATCAGCGATGGGGTGGCCACCGGGCTGCTCCGCCGGCACGCGGCGCTGCTGGAGTTCCGGCACGAACTGGTCCGAGACGCGATCACGCAGACCATCCCGCCGCGGCATCGCCAGCACCTGCACGGGGCAATTTTCCCTGTGTTGCGAGCGGTTCGGTCTCTTCCCGAACATGCCGCGGAACTTGTGGCACACGCCGAGGGCGCCGGGGACGACCGCGCGGTGGTCGACCTGGCTCCGGTGGCCGCCGAGTGGGCCGCCGATCGGGCGGCACACCGGGAGGCAGCGGCGCTCTACCGCAAGGCTGTCGACCGCGCACGGCTGGAACACGACACGGTCCTCGCCGACCTGCTCGAGCGCGAGGCCACAGAGCGCTACCTCAGCGGTGACCTCGAGTCGGCACGGAACGGACATCGCGAGGCCGCCGCGGTGTTCGGCGCAGCCGGCGATCGCCTCAGGCAGGGCAGGAACCTGGTCAGGGTGTCCGCACTGTCGTTCCTGACCGGTGCCTACGCCGACGCCGACCCGGCCGCCAATGCGGTGGAATCCGTGCTTGACGGAATTCCGCCGAGCCATGAGCTGGCCATGGCCTACGACAACCAGAGCCGTCAGCGGTTCATGGTCGGCGACTGGGCCGCCGCCGCCAGCTTGGCCGAGCATGCGCTCGCCGTCGCCGTCGAACTGGACGACGCCGAGGCGGAGCTGACCGCGCGGATCAGCCTTGCCGGAGCGCGGCTGGGTGCCGGAGACCTCACCGCCACCACCGGTCTGACCGGGCTGGTCCGGATCGCGCGGGCCATGCGGCTGGCCGACCACGCTGCCCGCGGCATGTTCTACCAGGGCTGGCTGCCGATCTTGCACCACGCCTACGACGGCCTCGAGCCGGTCTTGGACCAAGGACTCGCGTTCGCCACGCGGCACGGACTGGGCTACTGGGAGCGGCTGATCGCCGGCGCACGAGTGTCGTTTCTGCTCGACAACGGTCGCTGGGACGAAGCCACACCGCTCGCGCTGTCACTGCTGGCCCATGACCGCCCGGTGACGTTGTCCACCATGAACGCCCAGGCGGCACTCGTGCGAGTACGAGCGAGGCGCGGTGAGCGGGAGGAGCCCGGTCTGGTGGAGGCGGCCCGCGCGATGGCCGCCCGGCATCCCGAAGCCGACGCGTTCACCCTGGTCACGCCGGCATTGACCGAGGCGGCGTGGCTGGCTGGTGATCCGGAACGGGTGGCCGCCGAAGTACAGGCCGCCGCCGACCGCGGTACCGGCACCGCCAACCCGCGGTGGCATGGCGAGCTGGCCTACTGGAGCAGTCGCGTCGGCGTCCCGCTGACGGGCGCGGGCCCTGTCCCGAAACCGTACCGACTGGCGATCGCCGGTGATTGGGCGGCCGCCGCCGCGTGGTGGTCGGCGCACGGATGTCCGTTCGAGACGGCTCTCGCACTGTCCGAAGGCGACGATTCGGACGCGGTCCGCGACGCCATGGTTATCTTCGACCGGCTCGCCGCCCGTCCTGCCGCCGCACATGCACGGCGACGGCTCAGGGAACTCGGCGTGACCAGGGTTCCCCGTGGTCCTCGTCCGGAGACCAGCGCCAACCCGATAGGCCTCAGTCGACGGGAATCAGAGGTGCTCGGCCTTGTCGCGCTCGGCCTCACCAACACCGCGATCGCCGACCGCCTTGTCCTGTCCGAAAAGACCGTTGAGCGGCATGTGTCCGCCGTACTGCGCAAGACCGAAACCAGCACCAGGGCTGAGGCGGTGTACTCGGCCCGCCGCGCCGGCGCACTCCCGCCAATTTGAGGGTGTCTCGCGGCCAAATTGGGGGTGTCGTGCCGTTTCCTCCGAGTTTCCGGTGACATAGCGTTTCCCCGTCGTGGAGCCGCCCTCGAGACGGCGCCCACACACCCCCAGCTGTGTTCGAAAGCCAGATCGGAGCGAAGAAGTGATTGTGGACACCAGCGCATTGCGGACGGCGTACGCCGAGTTCCTCGAGGTCGCCGAGACCGGGAAGTTCGGTCCGCCGCCGGCCGGCGAATGGGACGCCGAGCACTTACTCGCTCACGTCTACACCGCGCACAGCCAGATCGCGTCCACGGCGCTGGCAGTGCTGGCCGGCTCCCGGCCGAGCTACGACAACCGTATGTCGTTGGACGACATGAACCTGCGCCGGGTTATCGACCAGGCCGGTGGCCTCGCCGGCCTGGTTGACCTGGTGGGTCGGGGCGGTGAGCTGTACTGCGCGGTGGCCGATCAAGTGTCCGAACGAGACGCGCTCGTGCCGGTATCTGTGCTGATCGTGTCCGGCCACAAGTTGGTCGTCGACGAACCAAGACCACTCGGGCAGCTGCTCACCGGAGTCGGCTCGGTCCATCTGCCTGGGCATGCCGAGCAGCTACGCAGCCTCCTCGCGATGCACGCCTGACCCGAGGCACGCCGCACGGATGCGTACAACGGCGGTCACGCACCAGCCGGCCGTCGTGCCTCCGCCTCGATCTCGATTTTCATTCGGGGATCGGCAAGACCACACACGAGCATCGTGGCGGCCGGACGAACCTCGCCGAAGTAGCGGCGCAGGGTGGGCCAGCACGGTTCAAAGTCCGCACGATCAGTCACCAGGTAACGCACTCGGACGACGTCGGCGAAGGAACACCCGGCCTCAGCCAGTACCGCACCGATGTTACGCAGGCACTGTTCGGCCTGCTCAATGACATCGGCCGAAATGGTCATCGTCGTGTAGTCGAAGCCGGTGGTACCTGACACGTGTACGCGGTCACCGTCCACGACCGCTCTTGCATAGCCGATGTCCTCCTCGAAGGTGGAGCCGCCTCAGGATCGTCCGTCTCTCCGTCATACGGCCAACGGTACGCACTCGGCACACAAGTGGTGGCGGACACATTCTCGTGTCCGCCACCACTTGTGTGCAACCGCTCAGCGCGCCGCACGCTCCGCCCGTTCGCGCATCTCGTGCGCGGCCGCTTCCCCGCGTGCCTTGTCGGCTTCGGCCTCCTTCTCGGCAACCTCACGTTCGGCCGCGGCCTTGTCCTGCTGCGCTTTTCCCTCGCGACGCAAGCGCTCGTTGTCGAGTATGTCGCCGGCGGTTTCCTTGATCTTGCCCTTGACGTCCTCAACAACGCCCTTAACGCCTTCTGCCGGACCGCTACCCGTGGTGCTCACGCCTACCTCCATGGTCCATGCTTTCCAGTACTGCCTGGTCCTGGTCAGGGAGTACCCGGTGAACGACCCATGAAACACACCATCCGATGTGGGCTGTACCGCCGGAGTGATTGACCACTGTCGAATACGGGTACAACAACAGAGATCATGATGTCAGGCGCTTCGACGACAGCGCCGGGGGACGAAGGGACCGCGAATGAAGAAGGGCTTTGCCTCGGGCAGGACTGGTCAGCTTCTGCTAGTGACCAGCGGAGTCATGGCGGCGGCGTTGACAGCCGGTTGCTCGAACGGCGGCAATGCGGGCTCATCGGCGTCAACGGCCGCGCGGAGCACCATCTCGTCCACCACCACGGCGGTTTCTTCCTCCGGCTCCCCGGCCGCGGGCAGCGGACCAGCACAACCGGGCGGGGCGTCGAAATGCAAGGCAGCCGGCCTTAGGCTGGACCTGAAGCCGACCGACGGCGGGATGGGCAAAGCATCCCAGTTGATGGTTTTCACCAATGTCAGTAAATACTCGTGCACGATAGCGGGATTTCCAGGAGTCTCCTATGTGACCGGCGACAACGGAAGTCAGG
Organism: Kutzneria sp.; assembly: GCA_019239965.1. GTDB lineage: Bacteria > Actinomycetota > Actinomycetes > Mycobacteriales > Pseudonocardiaceae > Kutzneria. The sequence goes on from JAFAZC010000107.1 coordinate 16,412, forward strand.
TCGGAGCGCCCGCCCAGCACAACGGCACGGAGACTCCGCAGGTGACGTTGGCCCCGGGCCAGGCGGCCTCTTCGAGGATCGACATGCAAGAGGTGGAAGCCGTGCCGCAAGGAACCGACTGCAGACCGACAGCACTACGCGGGTTGCGCGTCTATCCGCCGGACGACACCGCCGCGATGTTCGTTTCCTTGCCCCCTCTCGCTTCTGGTGATCAGCGCCAGGGGTGCGCGAATCCGGCGATCGACCAGCTGGCGGTGGCGCCAGTCACATCCGGCTGAGACGGCGCCCGTGTGGCGAGGTGGCTTGGTCTGTCTTCGCGGACAACGGCTATCTCACTTTGGCGATAGCGTTGTCAATCAACATCTCGGTGCCGACCCAGCCCCAGTAGATTCGGTGGCGTTGAATGAGACCATCGACGATATCCATGATCTCCACCAGGCCGAGTTGGTCACCGTCGGGAGATTCCCTGGGGTACTCCCACACCAGGGTGCGGCCGTCCCAGAAGAATTCCTCGGGGCGGTACCAGCGGACGAGCTGGTTCGGTCGCGCGTCGGCCCCTTTGCGCAGGAAGGGGCGCAACTCCTCGTGCCCGCGCAACACCCCGCTGGCCGTGTCAAGCAGACGCGGCACCAGCGGGCTCTCGAACAGCGCGTCTTGGGCGTACAGTTCGAGCAGTCCGTCCACGTCGCATGCCTTCGCCCGCCGGTGCCACTCGAACCAGATTCGGCGGGCGGTCTCGCGACCGGGATCTCGTTGTGTGTCCACCTGCGTCATAGCAGCAACAGTAGACGAGATGCATATCGGCCTGCGCCGAACTACCTCGGCCCTCGGGTCCGCTCACGGCAAGCTCACCGGTCACAGTCGTTCGGTCGCTCGCAGAGACCCCAGTTCTCGGGCGATGTTCGCCTTGGCCGCCGTCTCCCAATCGTTCGCGCGCGACAGCGGTCGCATACAGCGGTCGCCGGGCAAGTAGGTTGGACATCACCGCGATACGTCCCGCACGCCACGCCGGCTCGTCGAACGCGGCATACTCCTGACGCACCGCGAGGCGGTAGCGATCGTAGGCCGCGTGGTCCGCGCTGAGGATCGCCAAGTCCGCGTCCAGCAACGCCAATGCCGTCAGATCCTCCCGCGGCGCGCAGTGTGCCAGTGTCGCCAGAATCAGCGTCTCCACCCTGGCCACGTGTGCCTCGCTGATCTCGTCCCGCACCAGCCATTCCCGCGCCCACAGCGCGCTGCGTCGCTCGTCCTCGCCCGGCTGTCCGTCGTATACGACATCGTGGGCTCCGGCGGCGACCGCCAGCACCGCAACGTTCCCGCGGCGGCAACCGCAGTCCGTCCGCCAGTGTTGCGGCGTCCCGCATCACGGCAAGAGCGTGCGCACCGTCGTGGTAACGGCGATGCGGTTCAGCGTAACGAACCACGAGTTCCGACCCGGCGGCCTTCGCCACCAGCTGATCACCACCGAGCGGGCACACCGCCCGCGACCACGACGCCCACATGGTTTTCATCCTGACACGCCAGTGCGGCATGGCGGAACGACGACCTAGACTCAGGCCGCCGGTCACGCTGTGGAAGGGGAATCGTTGTCAGGACATTCGTACCTCATCGAACCGATCGGACGGGTCGAATCCTCGCTCACCGACCGGAAAGAGACACCACGGCAAGGAGATGAGGGAGCGCCCGAGGCATGGCTGGTGTTCGACGAGACCGTGCGCGAGGGTATCCGCGATCTCGAGCCAGGCGCCGACATCCTAGTGTTGACCTGGCTGGACCGCGCGCGCCGTGACATTCTCGCCGTCCATCCCCGCGGTGACACGGCAAGGCCACGACAGGGCGTCTTCAGCACCCGCTCCCCCGACCGCCCCAACCCGATCGGACTGCACCGGGTATCGGTCGTCTCGGTCGAGGGTGCCAGGGTCCTGGTGCGGGACCTGGAGGCCCTTGACGGCACGCCGATCGTGGACGTGAAGCCGGTGCTGGACAGGGACACCGAAAGATAGCCGGCGGAGCCGCCGATCACCGACCGGCGGCTCCGGACCCCTAGCTCACGATCCCTGGTTCACGAACAGGTCGTGCGGGTTGGGGCCGTCACAGGTGCGGAACGGGTCGTTGGGCGGCCTGTTCTCCTCAACGAGGTCGTGCCAGCCGCCCCGGGTGTCCAGTCCCTGGACGTAGAACCGGGTGATGTCGACACACTTGTTGCGCCCTGGCGGGGTGTTCGGCGGTTCCTGCTCGAAGGTGAGCGTGCGAAGGTTGCTCCACACCAGCGCCGGCCCTTGGACGGGCGCGGCGGCGTCCATCACGATCCTGGCTCCCTTGTCGTTCTGGAAGTCGCCGAACTTCTCCAGATGGCTCATGTCACCGTCGTAGGTGCCGCTGGCACTCGCGACTCGGACGAGGGTGGTCGGCCGCAGCGATCCGTCCGGCACCCGACATCGACGCCACCATCCAGGTCGGGACGTTGCTCGCGGTGCTCTGCAGTTCGCCGACATCCACCGAAATGCGGAGGATACTGAAGACCGTCGGGTCCTGGGGTGCCGCCTGTGCCGCCGAACCGTTGGCCGTCACACCCGCGAGTGCCGCGACGACCGCCGTGACGCGGGCGGCCCAGTTGATTGCACGCATGGAGAAATCCTCGATTCGTCTCGTGGAACATCTGTGTTGTCAGCCGGATATCCGCACGAATCCCGCTGCCCTCACGACAAGACCTTCCGGCAGAATGACTGTCCACACCATCCGTGCCAGTACGTACTTCGTTGCGCCGATCGGAACTCAGTACCACCTGAAACCGGGTACCACCGAACTCGTGGCTACGATTTCGCCTACCGAAACACATGTCCGAACTGGGTGAGGAGAGCCATGAAGAGACCGCGCCACGGCCGGATCAGAACGCTGTCAGCGGTCACCGCGGTGGTGGCGGCCGTGGCCGTACTGGCCACACTGGCGCCCGCTCCGGCGGAAGCCGACGGCCCTGTGAGCCAGCTCGCGTCTCCTGTCTGGCTGTGCCGTCCTGGCATGCCGGCGAACCCCTGCGGTCAGGACGAATCGGGGCAGCCGCGCTCAACGGCAGGCTCATTCACCGCTCAGTACCCGGTTTCGCACGAGCGGGTGCCACTTGACGTCACCGAGGTCGCCGGCGTACACACCGAACGCGCCGGAGGGCCAGCATCAGTGGACTGCTTCTATGTGTATCCCACTGTTGACATCCTGCCGAATCCACTGGCCCAGGTCGGCAGCCTTCCACCGGTGCCGACCGACGAGGAGTTCGCGCAGACCATCGCCCAGATCGGCATGTTCGCTCCGCAGTGCCGACTGTTCGTGCCGGAGTACCGCCAGGCGACCTTGGGCCAGTTGGCCGCGAGCGTCATCACGAAGGTACCGCCGGACTACAGCACGGGAATCATGGACGTCGAACAGGCCTGGCACCAGTACTGGGCGCACGACAACCTCGACCCGGCCAGCAACCGGCGGCGGGGCGTGATCCTCCTCGGCCACTCGCAGGGCACCGGTGTGCTGACCGCGCTGCTGCGGCGGGAGTTCGACGGGGACACCGAGCAGCGGCACCAGCTCGTCTCCGCCGTCCTGCTCGGCGGTCACGTCCAGGTTCCTGTCGGACTGCCCGCCGGCGGCGGGAGTGACCCGAAGTCCACCTTCCAGCATCTGCCGGCCTGCACGCGCGACTCGGCGACGGCGCCGGTTCCACTCGGCTGCGTGATCGCCTACTCCAGCTACAAGCCGGGTGTCGACCAGCCATTGCCGCAAGACGCCGACTTGGCAAGGATTTACGGTGAGACCGGCCACCGGGTGCTGTGCGTCAATCCCGCGGGCCTACTCGCGGGCACCGGGGACAGAACGCCGCTGGACACCATCTCCTACACCCGACGGCTGGTCGGCGGCAGTGCGGCCAACCCCTACGGACGCATCAACGGCCTCGGTCAGACACTGCGGGTCCCGGACCTGTCCACCGGCTACGCCCGCTACCGCGGCGTGCTCACCGGGCAGTGCCGTACTGGTGTCGATTCCTCGGGCACCAGTTCGTGGCTGGACATCGCCGGTGGGGACCAATTGGTCGGTCCACCGAGCAGCGCCTTCTACGGATTGCACGCCATCGACTTCACAGTGACCGCCGGCGACCTGTCCACTCTGCTCTCGGCGCAAACCGTGGCCTGGCTCGCGACTCGGTGACACCGCGAGGATCCGAACGGGGAGGATCCCAACGGGTACGTAATGGCCGGCTGAGCAATCTACGTACTGGCACGGATGGCGGGCAGGGTGTTCCGGCCTCAGGATGACCGGAACCCACAGACGAGGATCTCGATGCACGTGACACCGACGTCACAGGCCGCTACACACGCGGTCTGGCCGTGACTCCCCCGTTCCTTGCCCTGCAGCGAGCGGCCGGCACGGTGGCGGCGTACTCAACCGCCGTGCGGCTCGGCCTGCTCGACCACATCGACCGCGCACCGGCCGATCCGGATGCGGTCGCGGTCGCCTGCGGAGCCAGCCGCCGTGGCGTGCGCGCCACTCTCGCCACGCTCGAGGCAGCGGGCCTCGTGGAACGTCTTGACGACGGCCGGTACCGTACGGTCGTCCCCAGGCTCGCCGGAATGCATCCCGCGTTGTCGCTGTGGAATCGCCTTGCCGACACCGTGCGCAGCGGTCTTGCGGCCACCGAAGCGGACGATCCGGTGGCCGCGGCACGGCTGTCCCTGCACACCGCCGCGCTGCCCACACCATGGGACGACGTCGTGCGCACCGTCACCGAACGACTGCCGCCGGCAAGGACGGTCCTCGACGTGGGCGCGGGTACCGCACCGTGGACCATTGCGCTCGCGGCACGGGACGCGCGGTGCCGGGTGACCGCACTCGATCTGCCACCGGTCCTTGCCGTGACCCGTCGGGCGGTCGCCGAGGCCGAGCTGTCCGGCCAGTTCGACTATCTGCCGGGCGACCTCTTGAACATCCGACTGCCGGCGCGCCACTATGACCTGATCATGGTGGCCCAGGTGTGTCATCTGTTCGACGAGGCCACCACGGAGTCCCTGCTGACCCGGCTGTCCCGCGCGCTCGCTCCGGGTGGCGTGCTCAGCGTGGTCGACCTGTCGGCGGATTCACCGGGGTCCGCGGTCCACGAGCTGTCCCTGCTGCTGCGGACCCGCGCGGGCACTCTGCACCGGCCGGAGGCATACCAGCACTGGCTGACCGCGGCCGGACTCACCGCGTCCGATCAGGTGAAGTTGTCCGCCGACCCCGAGCTCGTCCTGGTCGTTGGCGGAAAACCGAGCGGTCGGTCCGGCTAGATCGGGCATACTCCGCGTTGAGATCCTGCCGCACGGGGGAGGCGAGCAATGGGTTCGCAGCTGGTCGGAAGGGGCCGGGAGCTGGCGGTTCTCACCAGGGCGGTCCACGCTGCCGAGGGCGGACAGGGTGGAGTCGTGTTGCTGTCTGGCCAAGCCGGCATCGGTAAGTCCCGGCTCGGCACGGAAGCCGTCGCCATCGCCCGCGCACATGGCTTCACGATCCTGTCCGGACAGGCCGATCCCCTGCAGACCGGGTTGGCCTATGCGCCTGTTGTCGCGGCGCTGCGCCGCCACCTCGCCTCCCTGACCGAGTTCGAGTCTGGGGCACTGCTGGCTGGATTGCCCGATCTCGGCAGACTGATCGCCGATCCGCGGCTGCCTCCTCCCGTGGCCTCGGGTGACCCGGAACTGGATCGCACCAGGATGTTCGAAGCCGTGCTGCGTCTGGTCGCGCGAGTGGCCGCACGCGCGCCGACTCTGGTGTTCGTTGACGACCTGCACTGGGCCGACCGCGGCACGGTCGAGCTGGTGCACTACCTCGGCCACGGTTCGGGTGGCCACCGGCTGCTCGTACTGTGCGGCTACCGCACGGCTGAACCAGGGGGCACACTGGCCAGCCTCGCCGCGACAGTGCGCCGGCGGGGCTCGGGCGGTGACCTCGCGCTCGCCCCGCTCACCGACGCCGAGGTCGCCGAGATGGTCCGCGACCTGCTCGGTGCCGATCCCACACCTCGACTGCTGCACAACATCACCGCACGGACCATGGGGGTTCCGCTGTTTGTCACCGCGCTGGTTCCGCGTGGCGACACAACAGAGCCGGAGCAGGGCTTCTTTCCCGCCATTGTTCGTGACGTGGTCCTCGGCAAGCTGACCGGTCTTGACGAACCGCAACGGGCGCTGCTCGAGCTGATCGCGATCGCCGGTGAAGCCGGCTCCACCGGGGTGCTGGCGAACGCCTGGCGGCACCGGTCACCGGACGTCCGCCCGCGACCCGAAACCGGTCCGCGATCGGGATTCGATGAGACCCTGCGCCAGCTGCTGCGCACCGACCTCATCCGGGAGCAGCTCGTCGACGAGACAGTGACCTTTCGGGTGGCCCACCCGTTGTACGCCGAGGTGGCCTACGCCGAACTCACTGCCAACGAACGCGCGAAGCTGCACGCCACGGTGGCCACGGCCATCGAGGAGACCGAAGGGGACAGCGTCCTCGTGCTGGCCCCGCACTATCTGGCCGCCGGTGACCGCCTCCGGGCCGAACGCGCCATCGAGGTGCTCGCCGCGGCCGGACGCCGCGCGCTTGACGTCTTCGCCGCCCAGGAGGCCACGGCCTACCTCGCCGCCGCGTTGGGCAGGGCCCGCGTCTCGCGTCCCGACGTGGTCGCGGACCTGCTCGACAGCGTTGGGGTGGCCTACCAGGGTGCCGGCCGGCTCGATGAGGCCGCCGCGGCCTGGTCCCAGCGCCTCGCGCTCGCCGAGGAGCACGGGGACCGGGTCAGCACGGCCGCACTGCGGATACGGCTGGCCATTCTGGAATCCGAGCGGGGCAACCATTCTCTGGCCGACGCGCATGCTGAGGCGAGGCTCGCGCTGACCGGTCCCTCGGACCCGCACTCCGCCATGCTGCGCTGGGTCATGGCGATCCGTCACTGGGACGTGCCACGCCTGCGGGCGCTCAGCGAGCAGATGCGGCACAACCAGGACAGCCAGGACCCCGCCGTCCGATCGCTCACACTGGAGAGCCAGGGTTACATCGCCATCCTGGACGGCGACTTCGCCGCAGCGCACGACCTGCTGTGCTCGGCACTGCGGGACGCCGAACTCTGCGAAGCCTTCGTGCCGGGCATCGCCAACAGCGCACGGCGGCTGCTCGCCGGTGTTCGCGTGCTGCTCGGCGACATTCCCGCCGCATTGGACTGCGTCGAGGATCTGTCGCTGACGCGGGCCGGGTTCCATCTTCCCTCCGCACTCTGCGGCACAAAGCTCGTGCTGGCCGCGGCGACCTACTTCGCGGGACGCCCCCTGCACGCGCTGTCGGAGATCGAGGGCGGCATCGCGGTTGGCCGCAGAATGGGCTTGCACCGGCTCACCGCGCGGATGCTGGTGCTACGCGCGTTCCTCCTCGCCGAGCTGGGCAGAACAGGAGAGGCCGAGCGCTGCCTCGACAGTGCCCGTGACGCGCCGAGTGTGCCAGGATACGGTTTCCAGGAAGGCTGGGACGCCGCCGAGTCCGCGATCGCGCTGCACACCGGCCGACCGGAGCGTGCCGCCGTGCTCACCGATCCGCTGCCGTTCCGGGACGCCCTCACCAGTTGCCTGCGTGTCGTGGCCGCCGGGGATGCGGCGGCCTCGGCCGGCGACCACGTCATGGCTCGGCGCGTTGCCGACGTCCTGCGGACCGCCGGCCGCACGGCCCCCTTGCTCGACGCACTCGCCGACCGGCAGGAGGGTCTGCTCGCCGCCACACGGGGCGACCGTCCTCATGCGAGGGATCTTCTCGACACGGCCGCGGAACGGCTCGACACCATGGGGGCACGATTGCTGTCAGTATACGCCCGGCTGGAGAGCCTGGAACAGCAGTCCCAACTAGACAGCGAGGCACTGGCAGGCTGTCTCGCGGTCTTCGAAAAGGCCGGCGTCACGCCGTGGCGTGATCGCGCTCGCCGGCTCGCCCGTACCGCCGGCATCCGCATCGCCGCACAGCGCGCGGCACAGAAGCCGGGCGGGAAGACGCTGAGCAGACGCGAAACCGAAGTCGTCGACCTCGTCGCACAGGGCCTGTCCAACGCCGAGATCGCCAGCCGGCTCTTCCTCAGCGAACGCACCG
>JAFAZC010000119.1 GCA_019239965.1 Kutzneria sp.
CGCTCGCCGAAGACCGCCTTGGCCACCCGCTCACTCTCGTCGGCGGGGTCGGCCGCGGTGATCTCCCGCAGCGCCTTGTCCGTCAGCTCCGCACGGGCGAGGTGGCCATCCGGAGACAGGTCGGTGAGTTCGTCCTCGTAGCCGGGAACGCCGAGATGGGTTGCCGTGTTCGGGTCAAGCGCCGCGCAGTCCGCGACGTAGTCGTCGCAGAGCTGGTGCACGCTCCGTCGGATGGATGGCATACCAGCACGCTACCTGCCAACGGATCCGCACGAGCCCACAATGGGACGATCATGTTCGGGCCGGAAGCAGGCCGAGCCGGCTGACCACCTCGGCGGTGGCCTTGGACCGGTTGAATGTGTAGAAGTGCACCCCGGGCACGCCTTCGTCGATCAGCCGCTGCGCGAGTTCCACGACTATCTCGATGCCCTCGGCTCGAAAGCCCACCGGGTCGTCGACGAGTGGCTCCAGCCGTCTCGCGACCGACACGGGCACCTCGGCACCGGACAACTCCACCATCTTCCGCAGCGTGCGGACCGTGGTCAGCGGCAGGATGCCCGGCAGGAGCGGCGCCTGACAGGCGCGGGCGGCCAGCCTGTCACGCAGCCGAAGGAAGTCCTCCGCTTCGAAGAACAGCTGGGCGATGGCGAAGTCGGCGCCGGCACGGAACTTGGCGACCAGATGTTTGGTGTCGGTGTCCAGATCCGGTGAGCGCGGATGACCGTGGGGGAACGCCGCGACGCCGACGCAGAAGTCACCGAGCTCGCGCACCAGCCTGACGAGCTCTTCGGCATACGTCAGCCCGGCGGGATGCTTGACCCACTCCCCCAATGGGTCGCCGACGGGATCACCCCGGACGGCGAGGATGTTGCGCACCCCGACCGCGGCGTACCAGCCGATCACGTTGCGCAGTTCGGCCACCGAGTGGTCAACCGCCGTCAGGTGCGCCAGGGGCAGCAGCGATGTCTCCCGCACCACCCGGCCGGTGGTGCGGATGGTGCGGTCCCTGCTCGAGCCTCCCGCGCCGTAGGTCACCGACATGAACGCCGGTTCGAGCCCCTCCAGCTGCCGGATCGCCAGCCACAGCCGCTGCTCGTCCTCGGCATTACGCGGTGGAAAGAACTCCACCGAGAACACCGGGCGCTGACCGCCCAGCCGCTCGACCACCGATGTCATAAGGCAAGGTTACGGCCGTGTGCATTGACGCGGTGTCCGCTGTACCACCCTCGCCCGGATCAGGGCCCCGACCGCCCACCGCCCAGGCGGCACACGACGACTCGGCCACCTTCCGCCCCGACTCGCCCGACGCCGCCCTGCTCAACCGCATCGACGGCGCGCTGGCGGCGTACCTGGCCAACCGCCGCGCCGAATCGGAGCGGATCGAACCGGACTTCGCCGCGGCCGTCGACGCCCTTGTCACCCTGGTCCTCGGTGCGGGCAAGCGGATCAGACCCACCTTCGCCTGGTGGGGCTGGCGTGGCGCGGGTGGAGATCCGGCGACGGCCGAGGCGGACGTGGTGATCAGGGCGATCAGCGCGCTCGAGCTGATACAGGCCTGTGCGCTCGTGCACGACGACCTCATGGACGATTCGGCGGTGCGACGCGGCGCACCCACCATCCATGTCACCTTCACCGACCGGCACCGAAAGCTGGGCTGGGCCGGCCACTCGGGACGGTTCGGCCAGGCCGCCGCCGTGCTGCTCGGCGATCTCGCCATGGCCTGGGCCGACGACATGCTCCGGGAATCGGGGCTCACCGGTGATCAGCTGGCCAGAGCCGCGGCACCCTGGCGCGCGATGCGCGCCGAGATGCTCGCCGGGCAGTACCTGGACGTGCTGACCCAGGCGAGGTCCGACGAGTCGGTGTCGACCGCGCTGCGGGTCGGCCGGCTCAAGACGGCCGCGTACACCGTGGAGCGACCGCTGCATCTCGGCGCCACTCTCGCCGGCGCGGACCGTGGACTGATCGACGGCCTGCGTGCGTTCGGAACCGATGTCGGCCTCGCCTTCCAACTGCGCGACGACCTGCTCGGGATGTTCGGCGACCCCGCGGTTACCGGCAAACCCGCCGGCGACGACCTGCGTGAAGGCAAGCGGACCCCGCTGGTGGCGCTCGGCCTGCGGCGGGCCGCCGCGCTGCCCAGGATGGCCGAGGCGACGGCGGCCGCGTTGCGGACCGCGCTCGGTCGGCGCGACCTTGACGGCCCGGCCGTCGACGAGGTGCGTGGCCTGCTGGTCGAGCTCGGCGCGGTGGCCGACGTGGAGGACAGGATCGACGCGCTCACCCAACGGGCACTCGCCACGCTGCGGGCCACCACTGTGGCCGAGCCGGCCGCGACCAAGCTCGCCGAGTTGGCCATTGCGGCGTCCAGGCGCAACCATTAGCCATGTCCAGGATCATCGAGGGCCGAACCGACCACGTCGTGGTGGTCGGCGCCGGGCTGGCTGGCCTTTCGGCAACACTGCATCTGCTCGGTGCCGGCAGGCGGGTGACGCTGCTCGAACGGGACAGGGTTCCCGGTGGCCGGGCCGGGCGGCTGGACCTCGACGGCCACCGGGCCGATCCGGGCCCCACCGTGTTGACCATGCCGGACCTGCTCGACGAGGCGTTCGGTGCCGTCGGCGAGTCGGCGCGCGAACGGCTGGAGCTCGTGCCGCTGTGCCCGGCATACCTGGCCGACTTCCCCGACGGCAGTTCGATCGAGGTACACAGCGACGCCGACGCGATGGAAGCCGAGGTGCGCCGGGTGGCCGGACCGGCCGACGCGGCCGGATACCGCCGGCTGCGCCGCTGGCTGACCGAGCTCTACCAGGTGGAACGGGATCGGTTCATCGGGGCAAACATGGACTCCCCGCTGGATCTTGTCGGCCCGTCGCTGGCGAAGCTGGCCGGGATGGGAGGGTTCGGCAGCCTTGGCGCCAAGATCGGCGGCTTCGTGCGGGACAGGCGGCTTCGCCGGATCTTCTCCTTCCAGGCGCTGTACGCGGGCACGACCCCGGAACGCGCGCTGGCCGCCTACGCCGTGATCGCCTACATGGACACGGTCGCCGGCGTGTGGTTTCCCCGTGGCGGCATGCGCGCGATACCCGAAGCCATGGCCGCCGCCGCGACGCGGGCCGGCGCGGTGTGCCGCTACGGCACCTCCGTCGCGTGGCTGGAACGAATAGGTTCACGCGTCAGTGCGGTTCGCACCACCCAGGGCGAACGGATCGCGTGTGATGCGGTCGTGCTCACACCCGACCTGCTCGCCTCCTACCGGATGGTGGGCCGTACCCCGCGGCGTCTTGTGCCGCTGTCGTGGTCTCCGTCGGCGGTCGTGCTGCATGTGGGGACCGACCGGTCCTGGCCACGGCTCGCCCACCACACCCTCTCGTTCGGTGCCGCCTGGCGGAAGACTTTCACCGAGATCACCAGGACGGGACGGCTGATGAGCGATCCGTCGCTGCTGATCACGACTCCCACGGTCACCGATCCCGGGCTGGCTCCCGAGGGGCGGACGTTGATGTCGGTGCTCGCGCCGTGCCCCAACCTGGCGCGCGGGCCGATCGACTGGGACCGGGTCGGTCCCGCCTATCGGGACGAACTGGTGTCGGTCCTGCAGGACCGCGGCCTGACCGGGCTGGACTCGTCGATCAGGGTCGAGCGCCTGTTCACCCCGGCGCACTGGGCGGCGGCGGGTCTTGCCGCCGGCACACCGTTCGCCGTGGCACACACCCCTCTACAGACCGGGCCTTTCCGTCCACGCAACCTGATCCGGGGAATCGACAACGTCGTACTCGCCGGAGCCGGAACCATTCCCGGTGTCGGCATCCCTCCGGTACTGATCTCCGGTCGACTGGCGGCAGAACGGATCACCGCTGGCACGCGGCGTGGCGTCGCCAGAGCCAGGTCGAGCCTTGCGAGGTCCGCCACCTGAGTCACGCCCCCCGGCTCGCCGAAATTCGTGGCGTATCGACACTCTGACGGCGGTACCGTCATGGATTCGGCGAGCACCGTGTGGGGGGATGATGGAACCGATCGTGACCAAACGCCTGCTACTGCGCCAGTTCGTCATCGGGGACTTCGAGTCGTTGCGGGACATCCAGTCCCGACCGGAGGTGACCCGCTTCCTGTACTGGGGTCCCCGCGACGACGACGAGGTTCGGAAGGGACTGAAGCTGCGTCAGTCAAGAACCTCGCTGGACGGACTGGACAGCGTGATCGAGTATGCCGTCGTCGCACGGGAATCCGGCCTGCTCATTGGGGATGTGCAGATCGCGTTGGTCAGCGCGGAGTACCGGACTGGCGAGCTCGGCTTCGTGTTCCATCCTGCCCACCACGGCCTCGGCTACGCCCGCGAGGCCACGACCGAGCTGCTGCGTGTCGGGTTCGACGAGCTCGGGCTGCACCGGATCATCGGGCGCTGCGACGCCCGCAACACCGCCTCGGCCGGCCTGATGGGCCGGCTGGGAATGCGCCGCGAAGCGCACTTCCGCCGCAACGAGTTCGTCAAGGGGGAATGGTGCGACGAGCTGGTGTACGCCATGTTGGCCGAGGAGTGGGCCAACCGCCAGACGCGGTGAGCGACACCGCCGTCACCGTCCGGTGAACTCCGGCGGACGGCGCTCGGTGAACGCCCGCATCGCCTCGGCAAGGTCACCGCTGGGCAGGAATGCCGCGTTCCACGCGCCGACATACCTCAGGCCGGCCTCGACCTGCGGAGCGCGGCTCACGTCGAGTACCTGCTTGACGCCCTGCACGACCAGCGGGGGGTTCGCGGCGATCTCAGCGGCCAGCGCCCTCGCCGCCGCGAGGGTGGACTCCTTGTCCGGATGGACGTCGTTGACAAGGCCGATCTGCTGGGCCCGCTGTGCGTCGATGTCCTTGCCGGTGAAGGCCAACTCACGCAGGTGACCATCGCCGATGATGCCCGACAACCGCTGAAGGCTTCCGAGGTCGGCCACGATGGCCACCTTGACCTCGCGCACGCTGAAGGTGGCGTCCGCGCTGGCCAGCCGCATGTCGGCGGCGGCGATCAGGTCGACCCCGCCGCCCACGCACCAACCCGAGACCGCGGCGATGACCGGTTTGCGGCAGGACGCCACCGAGGTGATCGCCTGCTGGAGCCGGCGCAGGTGGTCGAGGAAGTGGGCGCGCGGTTCGGCGAGCGCTGGTCCGGTGCCGTCGAGCAGCCCGGCCCAGTTCGGCATCATCGCGGGAAGGTCGAGACCGTAGGAGAAGTTCGCGCCGCTTCCGGTCAGCACCACGGCGCGGACATCCGTTTCCGCGTCAAGGTCGGCGAACACCAGGGGAAGTTCACGCCAGAAGTCCGGCCCCATCGCGTTGCCCTTGCCCGGGCCCAGCAGCGTGATCTCCGCGACGTTCGCGGCCATCTCCACCTTCATGGACACCAGTGTCTGGTCCATCGGCATGGAATCTCCTCGTCTCAAGGGAAAGCCTTCAGGACCCTAGTGGTCCAACGACCCACGCCGGAAGCCACGCCCATTCGGGCACGCGGTCACCGGTATCGTTGGAACTCCCACGGATCGTGGGCGCAGACGATGTCAACCTGATCGGCATGGTCGCGGGCCAGTGCGCGCAGCCTTGCCAGGTTTCCCAGTCGCAGTGCCCGATCGGTCTCCGTGACCGCCTGCATGGCGTCGAGTTCCCGCGGTGTCGGCGTATCCGGTTCGAGCTCACTGTGGTGGTAGTAAGCGTCGCCGGCGTGCAGCAGCCACCGCGGTCCGCACTCGGGATCCTCGTCCAACCGTACTGCTACCGCGGCGTGGCCCGGGCTGTGGCCGGCGAGCGGGATCATGAGGATGTCCGGTGGTAGGCCATCGAGTCGGTGCGCGGTCTCGAAGCTGAACCAGGCCTCACCACCCGTGCCGTCATAGGTGGCCCAGTTCGGGTCGTGAGCCCAGTGTGCCAGCGCATAGCGTTGCGGGCTGGTGGCCGTCGCGGCTCGATGTTCGTCCGCGCTGACGTGCACCGTGGCGTGCGGGAAGTCGGACAATCCCCCGGAGTGGTCACGATGCAGGTGTGTCACCACGATGTGGCGCACGTCAGCCGGCGTGTAGCCCAACGCGACGACCTGGCGGACGGCGGTCTGTTCGGGGTCAAGCACCGGTGCCGCCATCCCGAGGAACCGCTCACCGAGCGAGTCGACGGGGTGGCGAACATTGAGCAGACCGAAGCCGGTCTCGACGAGGACGAGGCCGGCGGAGTCGGTCTCGACCAGCAGGCAGTGACAGACCAGCGGCAGCGGCCCGAGCCCCCGGCCCGTACCGTCGACGGGCTCGATCTCCCGCATCGATCCGCAGTTGAGATGGTGGACGACCATGGCCGCATTCCTATCATCGACGGTAAACCACCGAGGAGTACGCCGCCGGCATCGAAGGGCTGTAGGCACAACACAAGGAGGTGCGTCATGACGTTGACGCTCGGAGACGGTCCGCTCGCCGCGCGGTCCCCCGACACCGTCAATTATCGGATCAACGGCCCGACACACCGGCTGTTCTGGCATGCTTTTCCGCGCCGGATACGGGCTCTGTTCGCCGACCAGCTGGTCCTCGACAGCGGTAACGCGTCACTGCTGCACGAGAGCAATCTCCTGCCGCAGCTGTACGTACCACGGGCCGACGTCCGCGCCGACCTGCTCGAGGCAAGCACCCACACAACGCACTGCCCCTTCAAGGGTGATGCCGCGTACGAGTCGATACGCGTCGGCGATCGGGTTGCCGAGAATGCCGTGTGGAGCTACCCCCGGCCAATCGACTCCGCCGCCTGGCTCACCGGGCACGTCGCGGTGTACTGGGACGCCATGGACGCCTGGTTCGACGAGGACGAGGAGGTCTTCGGCCACGTCCGAGACCCGTTTCACCGCGTCGACGCGCGTCCCACCAGCCGTGACGTCCGCGTTCTCGCTGGAAACGTCGAGATCGCGACCAGCCGCCGCGCGCTGGTGGTCTCGGAGACGGGGCTACCGAACCGCTACTACCTGCCGAAGGAGGATGTCCGTGTCGAACACCTCGTTCCCAGTGCCACGCACACGATCTGCCCCTACAAGGGAACCGCGGCCTACTGTTCACTCCAGGTCGACGGCGCCGTGATCAAAGACGCGGCATGGCTGTATCCCGAGCCGCTGCCGGACGCCTGCCGGCTCGCCGGTCGACTCTGCTTCCTCGCCGAGGGGGTTCGCACCCTGGTCGACGGCGTCGAGCTGGATTGAGGCCCGCGGCCACCGGCGCGGCGCCCCACGCACATCGATCACGGGACCGGGCCGGGATGCCGGTCCGGCGGTCGCCGGGCGAACGCGCTCATCCGGTGCTCGAACCCTTCGAAGGCGCCGAACCACACGGCGAGCCGGTCGGCGCCCGCAGCCTGCCAGCTCGCCACCTCGGCGGTCCGGTCACGGTGTTCGTCGGCCCACTCGATGCGGCTGCCGACAATCACCCCCTGGCCGCCGTACGCCCTGAGGCGGGACACCCGTTCGGCGAAATTCGCCGCGGTGAGGCCAACAGCCTGCCACTCGTCGGCCAGCCGGGCGGCCCTGCGCAGGGCCGCGTCGGACACCCCGCCGACCATGATGGGCACCTGGTCGGCCGGTACCGGTTCGAACACACCTCGGTGGAACCCGAAGCGCTCGCCGGAGAACGGGCCGGAACCCGTCGTGAACAGGTGACGGAGAAGCGTGATCGCGCCTTCCGTGTACGCCGCCCTACCCGCGAAATCCGCACCGACGCTAGCGAATTCCACAGCGTCCCATCCAATGCCGACGCCGAGCACGACCCGTCCCGGTGCCAACCGACTGAGCGTGGCGACCTGTTTGGCCACCACGAAGGGGTTGCGCATCGGCATCGCCAGAACCGAAGTGCCGAGGCGGATCCGAGTCGTGCGGGCGGCGACGTAGGACAACATCGTCAGCGGTTCGTACACACCGCCATAGCGTTCAGGACCGTACGGCTCCGGCGGCAACACATGGTCGGGCAGCCACACGGTGTCATAGCCCAACCGCTCGGCGGACACCGCGAGTTCCGCGATCCGCTCCGGGGCCACCGCGGCGGACTCGTTCGGCAACACAACTTCGAGGCGCATGCGTCTGCTCAGCCGACCGCGGACAGGAAATCGGTGATCATGGTCAGCCACTCGGCACCTCGCTCCTCGACGACGAGGTGACCCGAGTCCAGTGACTGCAGGCGAGCGTGGGGAATCCCCGCCGCGAGCTCGTGTGAGTGCGATGGCGTCACCAGGTGGTCTTCGGTGGTCGCGATCACCAGTGTCGGCACGGAAATCCGCCCGAGGTCGGCTCGCACGTCGATGGTGTCGAGCAGGGCCAGCTGGTCGAGGTCACCGTCGCCTGGCGTGGTCGAGGCGATTCGCGCGTCAAGCTCGGCCGCCGACAATGTCTCCAGCCACCGCGCCCCCGAGGCGACCATGGCGAGACAAGCGGCCAACGTGCGGCGGTCGCCTGACTCAATGAGGGTCCGCATGGTGTCGATGACCAGCCGCGTGCGCGGGTTCATTCTGGCGAGTCCGGCGGTCAGCACCAAGGCGGACACCCGGTCGGGGTGGCGAGTCGCCGCACGGACGGCGACGGCGGTCCCCATCGAGTATCCGAGGATCGCGAACGACTCGACACCGGCACGCACAGCGGCGCCGACCAGCTGGTCAGCGAGGTCGTCGAGGGACAATGGGCCGGTGGAGCGCGGAGTCTCCCCTGAGCCTGGGAAGTCCGCGCCGACGATGGTGTAGCGCCGCGCGAGTGGCTCGATCAGGGGGCCGAAGTTGCGCTCGACGCTGCCGGTGGCGCCGTGGGCGAGCAGCACACCGGATCCGGATCCGCGGACAAGGACTCCACGTTCGAATGGCGTCGAAATAGTCATGCCGACACGATAGAGTCTCACATTGATGTGAAGGTCCAACGGCTGTGAGGGGGGTCTCATGCGAATTGGCGAGCTGTCCAGCCGGACCGGTGTGAGTCCGCGACTGTTGCGCTACTACGAGGAGAAGGAACTGCTCAGCAGCGACCGCACGGACAACGGCTACCGCCGCTACTCCGCGTACGCGCCGAAACAGGTGGCCAGGATCCGCGCACTGCTGTCCGCTGGGCTGTCCACCGACGTGATCAGGGCCGTACTGCCCTGCGCTTCCGGCGATTCCGCCGAACTGGACCTGTGCCCGATGGTACTCGCCACATTGCGTGACGAGCTGTCCGAAGTAGACAAGAAGATCGCCAGTCTGAGCCACACCCGTGACTGGCTCGTCGGACTGGTGGGCGCTCAGCCCGCGCGGTCCTGATCGACTTGGGGTCTCAGGCCGGCGAAATCATGTGGCACGCACGCAGCGCGGCGGACAGTGCGGCCGGGTCACCGGTCCGGCCGAAGGTGTCCACCGCGGTGTCGGCGAACTTGATCACGTGCTCGTCCCCGTGTTCCACCGCACGGGCCAGCACCTCCTGCGCCCCGTTGGCAGCCACCGGCAGTACCGACTCGGGTGCCGCATCCGCCGGCGCGTACACCGAGGTGACCGTGGCACTGGCCGCCCATGCCGCGGCAAGGCTCCGCACCCACAACTCTGTCGGCAGTGCCGGCAGCACTCGCAACACCGCATTGGGAGCCGTGGCCGAGTGCACCAGCATCACCGGTGATCCGTGTCCGTGGCCGCGGTAGCGCAGGACCGCCGCGTCGACCAGTTCGGTCAGTAGTGTGCGTGCATCCGCGGGTTCCACTGGAGCACGCAGTGCGGCCAGAGCTTCCGGCCAACCAGGTAGGCCCGGCAGCCGTGCGATTCTCGACGTGATGCCGCCGGTCTGGTCGTCGATGCGGGGGACGCCCGCCAGCGCCGTGTCCGCCCCGGCGTTCCCGGTCGGCTGGACAACGCCAGGAACGGGTTGCCAGCGGGCGGCCCAGTACCCCATGCCGTGTGCCAGTTCGATGATCTTCGGCTGTGTCTGCTCCTCGAGTAGGACGCGCACGGCGTGGCCGACCCGGATCACGCCGTGTGTCGCCCCGGCCGCGATACCCGGCAGCAGGCGGGGCCACCAGCGCGCCAGGACCTCCCGCCACGGATCGTCGTCCAGCTCACGGGTGAAGAACTCAATCCAGTCTCTGATCCGGCGCGGGTCGCCGAGTGCCTCGCGCCATGACGGCCCGATGCGCCGGTCGGGATCGGGCATCTCGTCGAGCCGGCGCTGGTATCGGTCGACCCAGCGGTGAACCTGGTCGGCGTGGCCCGAGCGGACCATCGCCTCGGCCGCCATGGGGCCGTGGTTGGACAACCACCCTTCGAACTCCGGACCGGTCAGATGCAGTCGCTCGTAGGCCTCGTCGAGTGTTCCGGGTGAACTCATCGTCTTCTCCTGTCGCTCGACCGGCTTCCAGTCTGGAACCTCAGCCTTACTCCAAGTCAAGAGGACGACGAGGCGCCACCCGCCACACCAGTCAGCGACGCAGCCTCAACGTCAGCACCTGGAACGGACGCAGTCGGATGCGCACCACACCGTCGGTCACCGGACGCTCGGCGAGCGGGCGCTCGAGCAGGTCGGTCTCCTCGGCGCCGGCGAGAGGAAACGCCGCGCGCAGGGTTGCTGTCGCCCGACCGCCGAGCGATTCGTACAGCCGCACGACGACGTCCCCTGACCGGTCGTCGGCCGCCTTGACCGCCTCGACGACCACCGCCGGATTGTCGACGGCCACGACCGGCTCCACCCCGTTGCCGCCGAGTATCCGACGCTCCGGCAGGTTGATCCGATAGCCCTCCCTGACCGCGGCGCCGATGTCGGCTCCAGGCACCAGGGCGTAGGAGAAGCGGTGGACTCCCTGATCGGTCAACGGATCCGGGAACCTCGGCGCGCGAAGCAGCGAGAGTCGGACCGTGGTGGTCGTGCCGCCATCCGGACGGGTCATCCTCGTCACGTCGTGACCGTAGGTTGAGTCGTTGACCAGTGCCACCCCGTAACCGGGCTCGCCGACGTGGAGCCAGCGGTGCGCGCAGATCTCGAACTTGGCCGCGTCCCAAGAGGTGTTAGCGTGCGTCGGTCGGTACAGGTGGCCGAACTGGGTCTCCGCGGCCGAGCGGTCGGCGTGGACGTCGAGCGGGAAGGCGACCTTGAGGAACTTCTCCGTCTCCTGCCAGTCCACCTCGGTCTCGACGTCGAGCCTGCGGGCTCCGGCCCGAAGGCGCAGCACCTGAACGACGGCGGAGCCGCCGAACGTGCGGCGGACGCTGACCGCACCGACGTCTTTGCCCTCCTCGAGCACCGCGATCTCGTCGACCTGCACCAGATCGACGACATTGTTGCGGTAGAAGGGATCGACGTCCCAGGCGTCCCACTGGTTCGGAGTGTCCACATGCAACTGGACCAGGTTGCCGACCGCCCCCGGCGCCAACACCTCGCGGTCGTCGACCAGGTCCCGGATCGAGGTGACCAGCCCACACTCGTCCATCTCGACCCGCAGCAGTCCGTTGTCCAGCGTCCGCTTGTCGGCGCTCACCGGCTGGACATCGGCCGGCTCGGCGGGACCGGCACCGAGGCCGGCAACGCCGGATCGCTCGTGTGGCGCGGCGTTGAACACGATCGGCCGGGTTCCGGTGCCGGCAAGCGCTTGGACAGCGCGCAGGATGATGGCCTCGAGTTCGTCCGCGACCCTGGCATAGGTCGCCTCGGCCTCCCGGTGCACCCACGCTATGGAGCTGCCGGGCAGGATGTCATGGAACTGGTGCAGCAGAACGGTCTTCCACAGCCGGTCGAGGTCGTCGTAGGGGTAGTCGACCGCGCCGGCGAGCAGGGCAGCGGTCGACCACAGTTCCGCCTCACGGAGCAAGTGCTCGCTGCGGCGGTTGCCCTGCTTGGTCCGTGCCTGCGTGGTGTAGGTCGCCCGGTGCTTCTCCAGGTACAGCTCGCCCGACCACACCGGCGCGTCGGGATACTCCGCCTCGGCCTCGGCGAAGAACCTCGCTGGCGGTTCGACCGTCACCCGTGGCGAGCCCTCAAGGTCGGCGGCCCGCCGGGCCGCCTCCATCATCTCCCTTGTCGGTCCGCCGCCTCCGTCTCCATAGCCGAAGGGCACCAGTGAGCGGGTCGCCCTGCCATGCTCACGGAACTGCCGGCTCGCCCTTGCCAGGTCGGTGCCGAGCAGGTCGGAATTGTAGGTGTCCACCGGCGGGAAGTGGGTGAACACCTGGCTGCCGTCGATACCCTCCCACCAGAACGTGTGGTGGGGGAACCGGTTGTTCTGGTTCCACGACAGCTTCTGGGTCAGGAACCAGCGCGACCCGGAGAGCTTCACCAGTTGGGGAAGCGCGGCGCTATAACCGAACGAGTCCGGCAGCCACACCTCCTCGGTCTCCACGCCGAACTCGTCGAGGAAGAACCGCTTGCCGTGCACGAACTGCCGGGCCATCGCCTCACCGCCCGGCATGTTGGTGTCGGATTCGACCCACATCCCACCGACGGGCACGAACTGTCCGCCTGCGACACACTCCTTGACGCGCCGGTACACCTCGGGGTGGTGGTCCCTGACCCAGGCGTACTGCTGAGCCTGGGAACAGGCGAACACGAAGTCCGGGTAGTCGGCCATCAACGCGGTGACGTTGGAGAACGTTCTCGCGCACTTGCGGATGGTCTCCCGAAGCGGCCACAGCCACGCCGAGTCGATGTGCGCGTGGCCGACCGCGGAGATCCTGTGCGCGCTGGCGTTGGCGGGCCGCGACAGCACCTCGGCGAGTTCGGCTCGGGCGACGGACGCGGTGCCCGCCACGTCGGCGAGGTCGAGCCGATCCAGTGCTCGGTCCAGCCGGCGCAGGATCTCCCAGCGCCTCGGGTCGCGTGCGTCCAGTTCGGCCATCAGGCTGGCCAACACCTCAATGTCCATCGCCAGCCGCCACACCTCGTGGCGGAACACCGAGAGGTCGGCGCGGACCAGGTGATAGAGCGGATCGGTTCCCGCGGTGGACAGGTCTCCGAGCTGTGTCGGACGGAACTGCTCGCCGCTGAGGATCACGGGATTCGCCGCGGCTTCGACGTAGAAGAGGACCTGCTCACCGCCGCTGGCCGAATTCATGATTGGCAGCTGGCAGTTGCGGGGCGCCAACCCTTTGATGGGTATGCCGTCCGGGGTGTAGGCGAGCCCCTCCGCCTGGAAACCCGGGCCGGGATGGGTGAACCCGAGGTCGACGACGGCGTCGACCTGCTCCCCTGCCCAGTCGGCGGGCACCGTGCCCGCCATCTTGAACCAGCTGGTGCCCCACGGCCGGCCCCATGCCTGGCCGACCTCGGTGGGCCGGTACCGCTCGGCGAGCGCCTGGACCACCGGCACGGGCTCGCCGGGCGCGTGCCACACGGCGACGTCGAGCGCGACGGTCGGGCCGTACACCGCCGGCCTGATCCTTTCCAGGACGGTCCTGGTCAGCCGTTGCTCGAGCAGGTCACGGTCATCGTGCATGATCGCTCCATGTCGTGGTCAGCATCGGTGTGGCGCGTGAACCGGCCCTCGGGCCACACCGAACTCTAGTGCGACAGGGAACTGTCCATCGCCGACGAGTTCGCCCCCGCACGGCGCACCAGCGCGTCCAGCGACCACAGCCCCGGACCGATGAACACGAGCAGCAGGAAGGCCCAGCAGAACAGTGCGGCGGGCTCACCGCCGTTGACCATCGGAAACAGTGTCTTCGGCTGGTGCACGGTGAAATAGGCGTAGGCCATCGACCCCGAGCAGATCACGGCGGCGACCCTGGTGAACAGTCCGGCCAGCACCAGCCCGCCGGCAACGGTTTCGATCACCGCGGCCCACCACCCCGGCCAATGGCCGAACACCGCCGGTCGACCGCCGGTGATCACTCCGAAGAGCAGATCGATGCCGTGGAAGGCGAACAGCAGTCCGACGACCATTCGGAACAGGGAGACCACGTACTCGCGATTTCGATCGATCAAGTGCATCGTGGTGACCTCTCGACTCGACGCCGGTACTGGTAGAGCTGCTGAGGGAATCTCGCACGTGGTCGAAACGGGCGGAAGAATTGACCGTTATCTCACTCGGTCAACGCCCAGAGAGTGGGACGGCTCCATCGGAAGCCGTCAGGGCGCGGTCAGCGGTCCTCGCACGACCGGCACATGAACGGGAGTGAGGTGACCATGTCGGCCGGCGAGCCACCGCCCGGGGCCGGCGCTGCGCCGAGGGGCCGGCATTAAGCGTGTTCCTCGGTCCGGACTCGGCAGGGCGTTACGGCCGCGGCGGACAACTTTCGGGCGTATCGGTGGTGGCGGACACGCTCAAAGCGGTGAATAATGTGTCGGATGCGCTACACAGAGTGCACATAAGGGCGCATCTGGTCGATTCGCAGGGTGATTTCGGCAATAAGTTCGCACGAACGCGCACGGGCAGGCTACTGTGTGCTCATGACATTGGCCTTGGAGACCGTGTTGGCGAAGGCAGGCCTTCGGGTGACCGCTGACGAGTTCCTCACGCTCGTGGAGGACGTCGCGAAGAAGCTGTCTCCGCCGCATCCGGATCCCGTCACCTACTTCACTCCAGAGCAGCAGGAGGCACTCGCCGCCGTGGGCCTCGACCTCGGCGCGCGCCGCGAGGACGACTTCGAACCGCGGGCACGGGAACTGGCCGCCCAGACCGTGCTGATGGATACCGCATTGACCGTCACCGAGGCAGCACGGGTGCTCGACGTCGACGCCAGCAGGGTGCGCCACCGGCTCGCCGCAGGCCGGCTCGCCGGTTGGAAGGACAGGGGCAGCTGGCGGCTGCCGACCTGGCAGTTCACCGACAAAGGCGTGTTGCCCGGTCTCGAGTGCGTGCTCGCCGCGATGCCTGACGACCAGCCGCAACTGGTGCTCGCTGGATTCATGACAACACCGCAGCCGGATCTGCTCGTCGGCGATTCCCCCGGCACGCCAAGGGCCTGGCTGATGGCCGGCGGCGACCCGCGCCGGGTCGCCACACAGGCCGCCATGCTCGGCGTCCCGGTCTGACCGGCGCACCGTCAAGGCCGGACAGCGGGTACGACGACCCCACGAGACGACTGGATCCACACGATTGGCACGGCTCCCTCAGCCGCCCGCTCCCGCGGTTCTCCAAGCGCTGCTGCGCCGAGAAGAAGATGTGGTGGCGGTGCACCGCGCGACCCGACTGGTACGCATCTTCACCGCGGGCGGCAGTCACCCACAACGCTGGAACTCCTTCCGCTACACCGGACCGCTCCCCCACGCCCGGTTCGATCCACATCCGCTGACCGCCGATGGTCAGCCGATGGAGGACCACGCGCACGGCGTGCTCTACTTCGGACTGTCGGTGCGCACCTCCGTCGCCGAGGTCTACCAGGCGACCTCCACGGTCGACCGCAGCACCCGGCGCCCCCATCTGGTGGTGTTCCGGCCGAAGCGGACCCTGCGGCTGCTCGACCTCGCCGGGTTGTGGCCGACGCGGGCCGGCGCCTCACAGGAGATCAACAGCGGCGCCAAGGAGTTCACCCAGGCCTGGGCACGAACGATCCGCGCGGCCTACCCGGAACTGGACGGTCTGTGGTATCGGTCATCGATGGACGCCGGTGATCCGGCGATCTGCCTCTGGGATCCTCCTGGGCGCAACGCCATGCCGGACGCGCCGGACGTGCTGCTTCCGCTCGAACATCCCGGTCTCGACCTGCCACTGAGCCGGATCTGCGAAGAGCTGAACTACATCATGCTGGGGTGAGGGGATCCGGCCGGACCGAACGTCCCCGGCAGCCGGCGGTGTCGCCGGAACGGTGCGGGCAGGAATCGGCCGTAGCGAACGGTGTTCAGCCGCTGCCTATTCAGGTCGTGACAGCCGACCGTGCCGTCCTGCCTCCAGCCGTGGGAGGCGTAGAAGGCCCGCGACACCGTGTCGTCCCGCAACGCCCACAGCATCGCGTACCGGAATCCCGACATGGCCAGGTGTTCGACCCCGGCCCCGTGCGCGACCGCGCCCGCCTCGGTGCCCAGCAACGCCGGATCCACATACAGCGCGACCAGTTCGCCGGTACGCATGTCAGCGTGGCGGTCCTCGGGGTCACCCGCACCGCCCACCCCGCAATACGCCCCGATCCGACCGTTGTCGTCCTCGGCCACGAACACGGCGTCCGGATCGGGCAGCGTCACCCA
>JAFAZC010000183.1 GCA_019239965.1 Kutzneria sp.
TGACTCTGTCGGTGATCTTGTAGCCGTCGGGATCAGCTGCTGACGGCCCGCCAGGACTTCAGCCGAGGGACGTCGTGTTGGTCCAGGAAGTCCTGGAAGGCGGTCGGCGACCGGGGCGAGGCTGTTTCATCGGGCGACGACAGACCGCTGAGGCGTTCGATGTTCACGGCGATCGCGGTGAAGACGTGTTGTAGGTGGGCTTTGGGCTGTCCCCGGTAGCGACACCGGCGCATGCCGTGCCCGTGGGCGAACTCGTTGATGGTGCTCTCCACTCCGGAACGGACCGCGTAGCGGGATTTCCAGTCGGGGGTGTGCTGCTCGGCGCGGACGCGGACTTGCAGGTCGCGGAGCTCTCGCGGGGGAAAGCCGACGGTGCGGGCGCCGTCACGGGGGGTGGTGCACCGGGCGCGGACCGGGCAGGGCTGGCATTGGGCCTTGGTGAACCGTGCCACGATCAGCGGGGCGGCGGTGGGCGAGGAGGTCGGGTAGGGGCCGTGCCAGCCCCTGCTGACCTGCCCTTGGGGACAGGTGACCTGTCGGCGGTCGAAGTCGATGTGGAAGTCGTCCCGGTCGAAGCCGTCGTTGCGGCGGTGCTGGTGGGTGGGGTTTCCCGGCAGCGGTCCGGTGACGGTGATCTGGTGTTCTCGGGAGGCGTGTTCCAGGTGGACCAAGGAGGTGTAGCCGCCGTCGACGAGGTGCTCGGCGGGTAACAGGCCACGGCGCTTCAGACGGGTGTGGATGCCGGGCAAGACCTGGGTGTCGTGTGTGGTGGCCGCCGTGGTGGCCACGTCCGTGATCACGTTCGCGCCCTCAGGCGAGCAGGTCTCGGTGAGGTGGGTGAGGAATCCCTTCCAGCGGGTGGTCTGTCCCCGGCGTGCGTAGCGGGCGGTGGGGTCGTAGGGGGAGACGATCGCGCGGGATGAGGGCGGCAGCCCGCCATCGTCGTCGGTGCGCCAGCGCAGGCGGCCCGCCGTGTTGTCGCGGTAGTAGTTCTGCACGAGGATCTGCCGGAGGGTCTGGACACGGGGACCGAACGCGTGGCTGGTCCCGTGCGCGCGGAGATGTTCCAGTAGCCGTTGGGCGTCCTCGCCGGCGCTGGCGATCCTGGTTT
This sequence comes from Kutzneria sp., assembly GCA_019239965.1. Lineage (GTDB taxonomy): Bacteria > Actinomycetota > Actinomycetes > Mycobacteriales > Pseudonocardiaceae > Kutzneria. The sequence continues at coordinate 1,112 of JAFAZC010000183.1, forward strand.
TGGGTCGGGTGGGGTTGTTGCCCAGCCGGACCGGGCGGCCGTAGCGGTGTCCCCACTGTTCGTCCACCAGACCGGCCAGCAGTTGCGGGGCGGCGCAGGCGATTTCCTCCAGTGCGGCTCGTATCGCTTCGGTGATCAGCTCCAGCCGGGTCAGGTCGCGTACCGCGGCCAGCACATGGGTGGAATCGGTGCGCTGCGTGCCGCGTTCGCGCACCAGCCCTGCCTGTGTGAGGCGGGCCAGTGCGAGGTCGAGCAGGCGGTCGGCGCGGTCGTCTTGGGCGAGGCGGTCACGGAAGTCGGTCAGGACACTGTGATGGAAGCCGGGATCGTCGAGTTCAAGGGCCAGGGCGTACTTGAAGTCGATGCGGCAGCGCACCGCCTCGGCTGCTTGACGGTCGGACAGATTGAGCAGGAATTGCAGCACACTAACCGTGGCCAACTGGGCGGGCGAAAGACCGGGGCGCCCGTCGCGGGGGTACCAGTCGAGGAAGTCCTCGTCGTGCCAGAGCCCGTTGAGTCGGTCTCTGACCCACATCGCTGTCGTGCCGCTCGGGTTGCTCGCCCGTGCGACTTGGGCGGTCAGAGAGGGAACCTGCTCGCCGGAACGGAGACGAACGGACAACGGGCACCTCGGCAGCTGCATCGGCCTGTGAACGAGGTTGATCATGCTACTGATCAGTGCCGAACCGGGAAACCAAGATCACCGACAGAGTCATCCCTTAGACGGCCCGCATGCTGACCGCGTCTGTCTCGCGAGCGGTCGATGTGTTGACAGCGCACTTTCCTTGCTGCGCACTTTCCTTGCGTGCTGCCGAATTTGGCTCTCTGGGATCAAGCGCGCCAGTGGCGCGTAGCACCGGACCACGCTTAGCGGGGCCGTTGGCCCGGAAGGGCACGCCTCGGCCTTCCGCTTCGCACGGCCGGGCGACCCTTCCAGCCACGGCCCGCAGCGTCCGCCGGCGAGCGACCAGCCGCAACGCGGACCCACGCGCCGTCTGACGCCCTCAAGAAGTCAGGTCCACCGGCGTCAACAGGCCGCGGCATGCGACCCCTCGCAGCAGGGTCCGGAGGTTACTCTCCGGAATGCTCGGCCGGGTCCGCGCCCGTTCAAGATCAGGCCGTCTGCAGACCGTCAAACGTCGGGCGGTATTGAGAAACGGTGAGAACCGTCGAGCAGTGTTCCTGCTGGTCAGCGACCTCAGTCAGCACTCGATGACGTTGACGGCCAGGCCGCCGCGGGCGGTCTCCTTGTACTTGTCCTTCATGTCCCGCCCGGTGTCCCGCATCGTCTTGATCACCTTGTCCAGGGAGACGAAGTGCGCGCCGTCGCCGCGCAGGGCCATCCGTGCCGCGGTGATCGCCTTGATCGACGCGAGGGCATTGCGCTCGATGCACGGAATCTGCACCAGCCCGCCGATCGGGTCGCAGGTCAGTCCCAGATTGTGTTCCATGGCGATCTCCGCGGCGTTCTCCACCTGCTCCGGCGTGCCGCCGAGAACCTCGGCCAGGCCGGCGGCCGCCATCGAACACGCCGACCCCACCTCGCCCTGGCAGCCGACCTCAGCACCGGAGATCGAGGCGTTCTCCTTGAACAGCACGCCGATCGCGCCGGCGGTGAGCAGGAACCGCACCACACCGTCGTCGTCGGCGCCCGGCACGAACCGGGCGTAGTAGTGCAGCACGGCCGGCACGATCCCGGCCGCGCCGTTGGTCGGCGCCGTCACGACCCGTCCACCCGCCGCGTTCTCCTCGTTGACGGCCAACGCGAACAGCGTCACCCAGTCCATCACCCGGAGCGGGTCGGTGGCGAAGTGTTCACTCTCCAGGCGCCGGCGCATGTCCGCCGCCCTTCTCCGCACCTTGAGTCCACCGGGCAGCACACCTTCGGCAGTGCACCCATGTTCGACACAGTCCTGCATGACACGCCAGATGTCCAGCAGGCCCGCGCGGACGACCGGTTCCTCACGCCAGGCACGTTCGTTGGCCATCATGATGCCGCTGACCGGCAGCCCGGTCTCCCGCGTCCTGGCGAGAAGATTGGCACCGCTGAGGAACGGATACGGCAGTCGGGTCCGGTCGGGTTTGATCCGGTCGGTTCCGGTCGCGGTCTCGTCGACGACAAACCCTCCGCCTACCGAGTAGTAGACCGCGGCGGCCAGCTCCGCGCCGCCAACGTCTCGCGCCACAAAGCTCATCCCGTTGGGGTGCAAGGGAAGTTGCTTCCTGCGGTGCATCACCAGATCGGTGTCCTCGACGAAGGTGATCTCTCGCGTTCCGCCGAGCGCGAGCCGGTGGTCACGGCGAATCGCTGAGACTCGGTCGTCCGCGTTGAACGGATCGATCAGTTCCGGCTGCTCACCCTCCAGACCGAGCATGACCGCCTTGGGGCTGCCGTGCCCATGACCGGTGGCTCCCAGCGAGCCGAACAGCTCGACATGCACCCGTGCGGTCCGTTCAAGCAGCCCGCGATCCCGCAGCGCCCGCACGAACATGCCAGCAGCGCGCATCGGGCCGACGGTGTGCGAGCTCGACGGCCCGATGCCCACCGAGAACAGGTCGAACACACTGATCGCCATACAGCTCCGTGATGTCGTCGTTCACATCCACTGTAAGCGGGCACGGTCCATTTCGGGTATGGCGGGCCGTCGACTGGTCGGTAGTGTCGACGTATGAACCCCGACGCGCGTCCAGCGACCCTCTCGGTCCACGCGGGCGAACGGCGACCTGGACCCGAGGGATCGGTAGTCTTCCCGATCTACCAGGGCACCGTGTATTCGGTCGAACCGGGCACCGACTACCACGACATCAAGTACATCCGGCTGAACTCGACGCCGTCCCAAGAGTATCTGCACGACAAGCTGGCCGCGCTCGAAGGCGCCGAGGCGGCGGTGGCGACGTCCTCCGGCATGGCGGCGCTGACCTCCACACTGCACGCCTTGCTCCGCACCGGTGACCATCTGCTGGTCGGTGACTGTCTCTACGGGGGAACCCACGACGTCCTCAGCCAGCATGCCGAGCGCCTCGGGTGGAGCTACACGGAGGTCGACCCGCAGCGCCCCGACACGTGGGCGGCGGCGACTACCCCGCGCACCAAGGCGTTCCTAGTGGAGACGATCACCAATCCGCTGGTGCGGGTGCCCCGCCTTCCCGAGGTGGCCGCGTTCGCCCGACAGGAGGGCCTGATCTCCGTCGTCGACAACACCTTCGCCAGTCCGGTGAACTGCCGCCCACTGTCATTTGGTTTCGACCTGTGCTTCCACAGCGCCACCAAGTACCTCAATGGCCATTCAGACATCGTGGCCGGCTGCGTGGTCGGCGGCACCGCGCTGGTCGAACGGGTCCGCCGGACACTCGGCCTCTACGGCGGCTCCCTCGACCCCCACGCCGGCTTCCTGCTCGCCAGGGGTCTGAAAACACTCGCCTTGCGGATTCGGGCTCACAATCACAACGCCATGGCGCTGGCCCGTTTCCTCGACGAACACCCCAAGGTCGCCACGGTCAACTACCCGGGGCTGCCCGGCCACCCCGATCACGCGCACGCGGCCGAGTTGCTCGCCGGCTTCGGCGGCATGCTCAGTCTGCGCCTCGCTGGTGGCGTGGACGCGGCGCAGGCACTGCTCGAGGCGCTGCGGATCCCGTACAGCGGACCGAGTCTCGGCGGTGTCGAAACGCTTGTCACCCGGCCCGTGCTCACGTCACACTCAGGCATGGCACCGCGGGACCGACAACTCATGGGAATCACCGACGACCTGGTTCGGGTGAGCGTCGGCGTGGAGGACGCCGAGGATCTTGTCGACGACTTCGACCAGGCACTGAGCAGGGTCTGAGCCCGGATCTGATCCGAGTCGGTCCTCTGTGGAGCATCATGCGGTGAGACCATTGAAGGCATGGTGACCCTACGGGGCGTGGTGGACCGGGTCGGTCCGACACTCCTGCGCACGCTGCTCGTGGCGACAGAGGACCAGAACGTCACCGACGTGGTGATCGCCGAGGGGGGACGGCGAACGCCTGTCGCCGCCGGAGACCTGGTGCTGGGTGTCGCCGTGAATACCCACAAGGATGCCGTGGAGCTGGTGAGACACGCGGCAGGCGCGGCGGGCGTGCTGATCAAACCGCCGCTTGCCGCGCACAGCACGGTGCTGGCCGCCGCGCGCGGAGCCGGCGTGACCGTTGTCGAGGTGAGCCAGGAGGCGGCATGGGCGCAGTTGGTCTGGCTGCTGCGCACCGTGTTGGACGCCGCGGCCGACGGCGAAGCCGACCCCCGCGGCGACGGACCCGACCAGTTCGGCGACCTGTTCCAGCTCGCTGACGCAGCCGCGGCCGTGGTGGACGCACCGGTGACCATCGAGGATGCCCGTTCGCGCGTGCTGGCCTACTCCTCTCGCCAGGACCGCACCGACCCTGCCAGGGTGTCGACGATCATGGGACGCAAGGTGCCCGACGATGTGCTCGCGCGATTCCGCTCACGCGGCGTGTTCCGCCAGTTGAGCAAGGGCCGCTCGGTGATCTACGTACCGGCACAGCGGGACGGCACGCTGCCCCGCCTGATCGTGCCTATCCGGATGGGGGGCGAGCTACTCGGGTCGATGTGGGCCGTTGTCGAAGGCCAGGTCAACGACGAGCGCGCGGCCGCGTTCGCCGACATCGGGCCGATCGTCGCGCTGCACCTGCTGCGCTGGCGGGCCAGGGTGGACGCCGAGCGGGCGCGGTCGGCCGATCTTGTCCGTTCGGTGCTCGCGGGCGCCACTGGCGCGCGCTCGGCAGCGGCGATGCTTGGGCTGACCGACCAGCCGCATCGGGTGGTCGCCATCGAAGCCGCCGGGCAGGACGAGGTGGACACCGAGGGAATGCGCCTGACGCTGTGGGAACGGATGAGCAGGGGGATCGGCGACCGCCCCGCCATGGCCACCCTCGACGGCGTGCTCTACGCCGTGGTGCCGGACTCGGCCGGGCGCAATGGTTGGGAGGACCTGCGGGGCGCGCTGGCCGCCGGTGATGCGCTGGCCGCCGCCGGCACCGCGGTGACAGTCGCCGACCTACCGATTTCTCGGGGCCAGGCCGACGAAACGCTGAGCCTGCTGCGCACCGGCCTCATCGGCAGCCAGGTTGTCAGCTATGAGGACGTGTGGGCGGCGCTGGTACTGCACCGGCTCTCCGGTGTCGCACAGAGCGTCGGGATCGCCGACCTCGGGCCGCTACCCCTGCTGCGCGGCCACGACGAGGCCAACGGAACCCGCTACCTGGACACCCTGTTCGAATGGCTGCGGCACCCGGGCGACCCGCGGGCCGCCAGCTCGGCGCTGCGGATTCATCCCAACACGTTCCGGTACCGGATGAGGAAGCTGTCGGAGTTGCTCGGGGCGGACATCGAGGATCCGGACGTGCGGGTGGCTCTGCTGTGCCAGCTCATCGCGGCGCGCTGGGCATGAGTTGTGCCCTGACCACAACAACATCGCGGCAACATGCGCCCATCGGCACGATGACACTCCGAACGGAGCAGCGCACCGTGAAACTTTTCCCAGCGTGTGCGCCCCGAGAGGAATGGAAGAGCCGTGCGGATCGCCGTCCCCCGCGAGATCAAGAACCACGAGTACCGCGTCGCGTTGACCCCAGCGGGTGCGCATGAACTCGTCACCCGAGGCCATGACGTCTTTGTGCAGGAAGGCGCCGGTCTCGGCTCGTCCATCCCCGACGAGGACTACCTCGCCGCGGGTGCCAAGATCCTGGCTACTGCGGACGAGGTGTGGGACGAGGGCGAACTGGTCCTCAAGGTGAAGGAGCCCATCGCTGAGGAGTATCCGCGGCTGCGCTCGGGCCAGACCCTGTTCACCTATCTTCACCTCGCCGCGGACAAGCCGCTGACCGAGGCCTTGCTCGCTTCGGGAACGACCGCGATCGCCTACGAGACGGTGCAGACGCCGACGGGCGCGCTGCCGCTGCTCGCGCCGATGTCCGAGGTCGCCGGCCGGCTGGCCACCCAGGTTGGCGCCTACTCGCTGATGCGCCCCTGCGGTGGCCGCGGAGTGCTGCCCGGGGGCGTTCCCGGGGTCCGTCCGGCGCGGGTCGTGGTGATCGGTGGCGGAGTCGCCGGGCTCAATGCGGCGACCGTGGCCGTCGGTCTGGGTGCCGACGTGGAGATCCTGGACACCAACGTGGACCGGCTGCGTCAGATCGATCAGGAGTTCCACGGCCGCCTGCGCACCATCACGTCCAACCGGTACGCGTTGGAGCAGTCCGTGCTCGAGGCGGACCTGGTGATCGGCGCCGTGCTCGTCGCGGGGGCCAAGGCTCCGAAGCTGCTGAGCAACGCACTGGTGGCCAGGATGAAGCCCGGTTCTGTACTGGTCGATATCTCCATCGACCAGGGTGGTTGCTTCGAGGACTCGCGACCGACGACACACGACGACCCGACCTACCCAGTGCACGGTTCAGTCTTCTACTGCGTGGCCAACATGCCCGGTGCGGTCCCGAACACCTCGACCCACGCGTTGACCAACGTGACGCTGCCTTACGCAGTGTCACTAGCCGACCACGGCTGGCGCCAGGCTCTGCGCGCCGACAGGGCCCTCGCGCTGGGATTGAACACCCATGCGGGAAAGCTGACCAACCACCCGGTCGGCACCGCGCACGGATTGCCAGACACCCCGCTTGACGAGGTACTCAGCGCCTGAACAGGCGCTTCCCGGTCAGTGGGCGGCGCACCCGCGACTCCGGCGCGCCGCCCGCTTGACCAGCATCCACCGTAAGAATGCTGTGAAAAGGGCGTAGCACTCGGTAGGTACATCGATCGTGTGATTTCTGCTACTTTCAGTAATTGCTTTGGTTGCCGAATACCCTGCAACGCACCAAAGGAGTTACTCCATGGCACGTCGCCACCGCACACTCGGCCTGATCATTGCACCCCTGCCTCTGCTGGCGGCGGTGGCGATCGCGGCCAACGCCACACCCAGCAGTCAACCGCGTGTCGTCGTTCCCGGCAGCGTGTCCCCCGCGCTCGCCCACAGCCACCGCGGTGACGCGGTCGGCGCCGACCAACAGATGTCGGTGTCAATCCCGCTGAAGCTGCGTGACGCCGCCGGCCTGGACGCCTTCCTCACACAGGTCAACGACCCCAAGTCAGCCCAGTACCACCACTACCTGACCCCGGCGCAGTTCACCGAGCGGTTCGGCCCCAGCCAGGGCGACGTCGACAAGGTGACCGACTTCGCGCGCTCGGCCGGCTTACACGTCGACTCGGTCAGTGGCAACCGACAGGTCGTCACCGCGAGCGGAACCGTCGGGCAGCTGGAGAAGGCCTTCGCCACCACGCTGAGCGGTTACCAGGACAGCATCGGAAACCGTAGCTTCTACGCCAACGACACCGCACCGCAGCTGCCGGTCGACCTCGCCCCGATCGTGCAGGGCATCGTCGGCCTGGACAACCACACGGTGCGGCACCGGCACTCGGTGTCCCGCCCCGCCGCCGCTCCTGCCGGCTTCGGACCGACCCAGCTGCGCGGCGCCTACGACACGGGCTCGCTGGGCACCGGCGCGGGACAGTCGGTGGCGCTGTGGGAGTTTGACGGCTATCAGCAGGCCAACCTCAGCGGCTACGCCAAGCAGTTCGGCCTGACTCCGTCGGCGTCGACGACGGTCTCGGTGGACGGAGCCAACTACGACGCCAGTCCCGGCGAGGGGCAGGGCGAGGTCGAGCTGGACATCGAGATCGTCCAGGCGCTGGCACCGGCGGTCACGACCTACGTGTACGAGGCCCCCAACTCCGACCAGGGTGAGATCGACATGGCCAACAAGATCGCGACCGACAACAAGGTCTCGGTGGTCTCGATCTCTTGGGGCGCCTGCGAGCCGGACCGCAGCCCGTCGGAGATGGATGCGGTCAGCAACGGCATCAAACAGGGCACGGCAGAGGGCATCAGCTTCTTCGCCGCCTCCGGTGACGACGGTTCGAAGGACTGCGCCCGCAGTCAGACCGGTGCCACCGTGGATGCGGTGGACTACCCGGCCTCCGACCCGAACGTGACCGGGGTCGGCGGCACCACGCTGAAGCTCAACGGCACCGGCTACGGCTCGGAGACTACCTGGAGCCGTGGCGGTGGCGGCACGTCGACCCACTTCGCGGTGCCGGGTTACCAGGCCGGTGTCAACGGCAAGCGGACCGTTCCAGACGTCGCCTCTGACGCCGATCCCGCCACCGGCTACTCGATCTTCTCCGCCGGCGCGTGGCAGGTCTACGGTGGCACCAGTTGCGCGGCCCCGATGTGGGCGGCCTGGGCGGCCCTGGCCGACGCCAAGCTGGGGCATAAGCTCGGCAACGCGAACCCCACGCTGTACCAGGTCGGCAAGGGTGCCAATGCCGCTAAGGCGTTCCACGACATCACCACGGGCAGCAACGGCACGTTCCGCGCCGGTGCCGGCTACGACCAGACAACCGGCTGGGGCTCCTACGACGGGGCAGGCCTCGCGGCGGCGCTCGCCGGCTGACAGCCGACGGCAAGGCCGCAAGACAAGGCAACCATCGCAACCGCGAGGGGCCTGGACGATCCGTCCAGGCCCCTCGCGGCGGTTTCACCGATGGCGGTCCACGTGTCTAGATCAGCTGACGAGTTCGACCAGCCGCTGCGCCAGGGCGCCTGGTGTCGGCATTGTGCGGAGTTCCTCGCGGAACCGCTCGGCGTTGGCCCGCATGGCCGGGTCGGTCAGCAAACGCTCGATCAGCGCCTTGTCCACATCGGCCGGTTCCGCACGCAACCCGATGCCGTTGGCCTGCGCGATGTCCGCGTTGACGAACTGGTCGGCGCCCTGCGGCACGACGATCTGGGGAATGCCCGCGGCGACCGTCGTCATCATCGTGCCGGCACCGCCGTGGTGAATGGCGGCGTCGCAGCCACTGAGCACGACACCGAGCGGAAGGTACCCGACCGGGCGCACGTTGTCGGGCAGGTCGCCGAGGACCGAGTGATCGACGTCCCCGAGTGCCAGCACGAACTCGGCGTCGGTTTGTCCTGCCGCGTCCAGGAAGGGCCGCAGTATACCCAGGCCCGCCATTGTCGGCACCACGGTGCCGAGCGTCACCGCGATCCGCCGCCGCTGCCGTGGTTCCACCAGCCACTCCGGCACGATCCCGCCGCCGTTGTACGGCACGTAGCGCATCGGCCAGATGGCGTCCGCGTTGGCGCTGCCGGCAACGCTCGGCGGCGTGACGCTGATCCGGACGGTGGTCTTGGGGTCGTCCGCGACGTCATGTTTGGCGTAGTACTCGGCCAGCTCCTCCCTGACCACATGGCGGTGCGACGTCCACGGGTCGCTGACACTCAGACCCAGGTCATGGCATACGGCCGGAATGCCGAGTTTCGCCGCCACCAACGGTCCAGCGGCCTGCGCCGGTGAGTACACGACGACATCGGGCCGCCACCACTGCGCGACGCGCATCGTGCCGTCCAGCGTCGGTTCGGAAACCCTGGCGAACAGGCGCAGCGCGGCCTCCACGGCATCGCCTTCGTCGCCGTTCTTCAGAAGCTCCCGCATATCCGTCGAGGACTGGTCCTTCAGCTTCTGTGCGAACTGTCCGAAGATCCGCCCGAAGTCGACTCCTGGCGCGGTGTCCACGACATGCAGACCCGCCTTGGAGATCATGTCGACCGCGCCACCACAGGCGTAGAGCACGTCGTGGCCAGCGACCTGGATGGCGTGCGCCAACGAAACGGTGGGCAGCATGTGCCCCACTCCTGGCGACGTGGTGAACAGTACCCGCACACTGACTCCTCCCCTGATGCCCGCATCAGACATTTAGTTCACTTACTAAAATATTAGCACACTAAGAGTCTCTATAGGCAGGAGAATACGTGTGGAGGACCGTGCGCGGGACGGCGGAATGAAGCAGCACTTCAACCATGTGTCAACGGCGAGACGAACGGGAGACAAATAAGGGGCGGCCGGCTCAACCAGCCTGGGGGTCACTGGGAGCGGGCCGCCGGCTATCAGTCTAGGCACTCGCTAGCGCTTTTACCGCATGTTTGGGGAGATCGGTCAGAAAAATCTTGATCGGTTCGCCCATACGAGTGAAGGCGCTCACCGAAGGGTGACAGGATGCGGCCCGTGACGGGGCCAAGGCGTCAGGATGGCCGCTGAGGGTAGAGTGCGCTTCGCCTCCTACCTGCGATGACAGCACTCCAGGGTGTTACCGACCGAACATGCCCCTGCCCGCGCAGAACTGTGGCCCGGGAGATGCCGATGACCGAACCCCGTTGGTGGGTGGAATGCCTTGATCCGTTCGGGCGGGACCGCGCCATGACAGTGCTCGTCCAGCACGGACGCGTGCTCCTGGTGTCCCCCCCGGGCGAGTCCGCCGTGCTGTCGGTTCAGCAGACCCGGCGGCTGCGGCTCGCACTGGACCAAGCCGCCGACAGAATGGACCCCGCGGCGGGATGATCCGCCGAGTTGGCCGCCCCGTGAATGACTGCGGCGGCCAACGGCGGCCCCCCTGTCCGTATCCCTTCGACGCCCTCACGGTTGATGGGGCAGGATTGGCCCATTACACCGCCGCGAGGGCAGGCGCTGTGCGTCAATGTCCCGCGACGCCCGCCACCGGGAGGTATCAGGTGCACGACGGCAGCGGCCGCATCCTGGTCCAGGGACTGACCAAGAGGTTCGGCGCCATCACGGCGGTGGACAATCTCAGTTTCTCCGTGGGACCGGGTTCAGTGACCGGCTTCCTCGGGCCCAACGGCGCTGGTAAGACCACGACTTTGCGGATGCTGCTCGGTCTTGTCACCCCGAACGCGGGCAGCTCCACCATCAACGGTCAGCCGTTCGGCCGGCTCGGCAATCCCGCCCGCGTCGTCGGAGCCGTCTTGGAGGCCCAGGGGTTCCATCCAGGCCGGACGGCCCGCAACCACCTTCGGGTCTACTCGGCCGCGATGGGCGTGCCGGACCAGCGTGCCGACCAGGTACTCGAGCTCGTCGGACTGGGCAGCGCCGCCCGCCGGGCCGTTGGCGGCTTCTCTCTTGGCATGAAGCAGCGGCTGGCGCTGGCCACCGCGTTGCTGGGTGATCCACAGGTGCTGGTTCTCGACGAACCGGCCAACGGTCTCGACCCAGAAGGCATCGCGTGGCTGCGCGTCTTCCTGCAGTCTTTCGCACGTTCCGGACGAACCGTGCTGATCTCCAGTCACCTGCTCGCCGAACTCGAGCAGACCGTCGACCAGGTAGTGATCATCAGTGCCGGGCGGACGGTCTACTACGGTCCACTCGACCACCTGCGCGCCTCTCAGAGCAGCCGGGTACTCGTACAGGCCGCCGACCCGCAAGCACTGGTGCAAGCACTGCACACGGCCGGGGTCACCGGCACCGAGTGGACGGCCGACGGGCGACTCGCGATCAGCGGAATGGACAGAAAGGACGTCGCCGAAGCGGCCATGGCAGCAGGCGTCGCACTGTACGACATCCGACAGGAGGTCATCGACCTCGAGCAGCTGTTCCTGCAGCTGACCGCGAGCCAGTACGCGGCGGCTCCGGCGGCATGGCAGCAGCCCGGCTGGGCGGCGCCGCAGCAGCACGGCTGGGGGCCTGTGCAGCCACCGCCGACACCACCACCGGCACAGCCGCCGTCCCAGCACGGTGACTGGGGAGGAAACGCCTGATGGGCCGGCTCATCTCGGCGGAGTTCCGCAAGATCCTGACTACCAAGCTGTGGTGGGTGCTGCTCATTCCGACCGTAGCGGTGGCGCTGTTGTGGAGCTGGGGCGGCACAGCGCTGCTCTCCCGTCTGATCAACGGCGTGGCCGACAGCGGCGCGTTCCAGCGAGCCGACTTCAACATCGCCGCCGCACCCTGGTCGCTGCTGCTTTTCGCGCGCACCATCAACATCAGCGTGATCTTCCCGATGGTGTTCGGCGCTCTCGCGCTGTCCAGCGAGATCACTCGCAAGACCATCACCACCAGCTATCTGACCGCGTCCAGCCGCGGCAGCGTGCTCGCCGGCAAGGTGGTCACCTACACCGTGTGGGGTCTGCTGTACGGCCTGGTGGTCTCCGGTGTGACCAGCCTCGGCCTGCTGCTCGGCTCCGGTTCGGCACAGCTGCCCGACGCACAGGGCTGGAGCCTGATGTTCCTCGCCGGCGTCGTGGCCAGCCTGTTGTGGACGCTACTCGGGCTCGGCGTCGGCGCGATTGTCGGGAACACCGTCGCCACCCTGATCACGCTGCTGGTGTACACGCTGCTCGTGGAGAACGTGATCGGGCTGCTGCTCGGCTTCCAACTGCCTGACAGCCGGCTGCCCGGCGTGCTGGTCAACGGCTCCGCCGACGGGATGACCGGCGCGACGGCCGCACGGCTGATCGTCGACAAGCTGGCCGCGCTCTATCAGTCGTCCAATCTCGGCGAAGTGATCTCCGCGAGCGACAGGCAGCGAGTCACCGACCTCGTGGCCGCGGCCGCCGGCGCGAGAGGTGCGTTCGACTGGTGGGCCAGCGGCCTGATCTTCGCCGGCTGGACCGCGGTCTTCGTCGGTGTCGGCTGGCTGGTCAGCAAGTCCCGCGACATCACGTGAGCCCACGAGCGGGCCAGAACTCGGGCGCGAACCGTCGGTCACGGTAGCGGGCCTGTCGGTGGGTCGGGTTAGCGTGCACTTGTGTCCGTAGGAACGCGACCCGACCGGCCGGGGTGGATCCGGCGGCTGTTCTCGGCGTGCTGGCGGCATCCGGCGATCGTCGTGCTCGCATTGGTCGCCGCGGTGCTGGGCGTTGGGCAACAGGCGGCCGGACCGCTGCTGGTGCGGGTGGTCGTCGACGACGCGGTCGCGGGCCGTACCTCGGGCCTTGCCGTGCTCGTCACGCTGCTTGTCGGCATGGAGCTGCTCACCTTCGGCACCGCCTTCGTCCGCCGCTACCTCGGCGGGCGACTCGCCCTCGACGTGCAGCACGATCTGCGGAGGTCGGTGTTCGGCGCGGTGCAGCGCCTCGACGGGGGCAAGCAGGACGAGCTGCGCACTGGACAGGTCGTTTCCCGGTCGATCAGCGACCTGAACCAGGTGCAAGGCCTGCTGTCGATGGTGCCCTACGGCCTCGGCAACGCGGCCTACACACTGGTCGCGATCGGCGCCATGCTGTGGCTGTCTCCCCTGTTGACGACAGTTGCCCTCATCGTGGTGCCGACAGCGCTGTTCGTCGCGGTCCGCAGCAGAGCAGTGCTTTTCGCCGCGACCTGGGACGCCCAGCAGCGGTCCGCCGACATCGCGCAGCACGTTGAGGAGACGGTCACCGGGGTGCGGGTCGTCAAGGGCTTCGGCCAGGAGGCCCGCGAGGTCGCCACTCTCGAGAAGCAGGCCCGCCGGCTGTTCGCGAGCCGGCTGCGGGCCGCACGGCTGACCGCCCGGCCCGCGGCGACGCTGGCCACGATGCCCGTCGTCGGCCAGGTCGTCGTGCTCGGCCTCGGCGGCTGGCTGGCGATGACCGGGCAGGTGACCCTCGGCACGTTCCTCGCGTTCGCCAGCTACGTGGCGGGCCTGATCGGCCCCGCGAGGTTCCTCGCCAGTCTGATGGTCACCGCGCAGGTGACCAGGGCCAGTGTCGAGCGTGTGCACGAGTTGATCGACTCACAGCCCGACGTGCGGGACCGGCCCGGCGCCGGGACTCTGCCGGACGGCCCGCTGGAGGTGGAGCTGGACGGAGTCCGTTTCGGGTACACCAAGAGCGAGCCGGTGCTCGACCGCGTCTCGCTGCGGGTACGTCCCGGCGAGACGCTGGCGCTGGTCGGCACGGCTGGCTCGGGGAAGTCGACCGTGTCGCTGCTGCTCCCCCGGTTCTACGACGTCCATGACGGCGCCGTTCGCATCGCCGGCCGTGACGTTCGCGACCTGCTGCTGAACTCCGTGCGGCAGGCGGTCGGGGTGGTGTTCGAGGAGGCGTTCCTGTTCTCCGACTCGGTGCGGGCGAACATCGCGTACGGCTGTCCTGACGCGAGCGACGAGGAGGTCGAGCGGGCCGCGAGGGCCGCGGAAGCCCACCAGTTCATCCAGGAGCTGCCGGCGGGGTACCAGACACGGGTGGGCGAGCGGGGGCTGTCGCTCTCCGGTGGTCAGCGCCAGCGAATCGCGCTGGCGCGGGCGCTGCTCTCCCAGCCGCGAGTGCTGGTGCTCGACGACGCGACCTCCGCCGTCGACGCGGTCACCGAGGCGGCGATCCACGACACGCTGCGGTCGGTGACCGGGGAACGCACCACTCTGATCATCGCCCACCGCAGGTCGACCCTTGCGCTCGCCGACCGGATCGCGGTGCTCGACGCGGGCAAGGTGGTCGACGTCGGCACCGAGGAGGAGCTGACGCTGCGCTGCACGCTGTTTCGGGAGCTGCTCGCCGGCCCCGGTGAGGCCATCGAGACCATCGCCGGACCTGTTGACGAGGACCAGCTGTGGCCGGTGCTGCCCGCGGCCGAGCCACCGGTGGAACCCGAGCTCGCCGTACGGATGGCCGCACTCCCGCCCGCGACCGATCAGCCGAGGACCGATATTGGCCGACGCTGGGCCGGCGACCGGTTCGGGCTGCCCGACCTGCTGCGGCCGGTGTGGCCGGCACTGCTGTTCGTCGGTCTCGTCGTGGTCGTCGACGCGGCCGCCTCGATGGTGCTGCCCGCCCTTGTCCGGTTCGGGGTCGACAATGGGGTGACCGCGGGGTCCACCGCCACGTTGGGACTCGCGGTCTGCGTTGGCGCGGCCGCCGCGGTGGCCGGATGGGCGGCGACCGCGGTGGAGACGGTTGCCACCGCGCGGGTCGGTGAGCGGTTGCTGTACGCGCTGCGGGTACGCAGCTACCAGCATCTGCAGCGGCTCGGGCTCGACTACTACGAGCGCGAGCTGGCCGGACGGATCATGACGAGGATGACCACGGACGTCGACGCGCTGTCCACGTTCCTGCAGACCGGTCTGATCACGGCCACCGTCAGCGCCCTGACCGTGGCGGGCATCACGGTCGCCCTGCTGGCCACGGACATCGGGCTCGCTCTAGTGGCGCTGGCCGTGCTGCCGATCCTCGCGGTGGCGACGGCGTTCTTCCGCCGGCTGTCGACCGTGGCGTATGCGGAGGCAAGGGAACGGGTCAGCGTCGTCAACGCGGATCTGCAGGAGAATGTGTCCGGACTGCGGGTGGCGCAGGCGTTCACCCGGGAACGGCACTCCGCCGACGAGTTCGCCGAACGCAGCTACGCCTATCGGGTAACCAGGCTGCGGGCCCAGCGCTATATCGCCCTCTACTTCCCGTTCGTGGCGCTGCTTTCCGGCCTTGCCCAGGCGGCGGTGCTCACGGTCGGCGCCTTCCGGGTAGCCGACGGCCGGCTCACCCCGGGTGTGCTGCTGGCGTTCCTGCTGTACCTCGGCCTGTTCTTCAACCCGGTGCAGCAGTTGTCCGGGGTGTTCGACGGCTACCAGCAGGCAATGGTCGGCCTGCGGCGGATCGGTGAACTGCTGCGGACTCCCAGTTCGATCCAACCCGCCGAGCGTCCGGTCGCGGTCCCCACGACACTGCGGGGCGAGGTGGAGCTGCGTGAGGTGACCTTCTGGTACACCGGGGCGACGACTCCGGCGCTCGACCGGGTGAACCTGCACGTGCGTGCCGGGGAGACCATCGCCCTCGTCGGCAGGACCGGTGCCGGCAAGTCGACCCTGGTCAAACTCGTCGCGAGATTCTACGAGGCGACGCGGGGGCAGGTCCTCGTCGACGGGGTCGACGTGCGGCACTACGACCTGGATGCCTACCGGCGCAAGCTGGGGGTCGTACCGCAGGAGGCACACCTGTTCACCGGTGACGTCGCCGAGAACGTCGCCTACGGTCGGCCCGAGGCCACACCGGATCAGGTGGCGGCCGCGGTACGGGCCGTCGGCGCCCTGCCCCACGTGGCGGCGCTGCCGTCCGGGTTCCGGCAGCAGGTCGGCGAGCGGGGGCAGTCGCTGTCGGCCGGCCAGCGCCAGCTGATCGCGTTGGCTCGGGCCGAGCTGGTCGACCCGAGCCTGCTGCTGCTGGACGAGGCGACCGCGGCCCTCGACCCGGCCACCGAGGCCGCGGTGCTGGCGGCCAGCGACCGGCTCGCCGCCCGGCGCACCACGTTCGTGGTGGCGCACCGACTCGCCACCGCGGCGCGGGCCGATCGGATCGTCGTGCTCGAGAACGGCCGCATCGTCGAACAGGGCAGCCACGCCGACCTGCTGGCCGCGGACGGCTTGTATGCCGCGATGTGGCGGTCGGCTTCCCCCGAGGATTTCGAGGCGGCCTGAGTGCACCCCGTGGCGCCGTCACACCGAGGACACGCGGTGATCCTGATCGATCCTGTGGCGAGCCTCACCACATCCGTCCGCTGCCACCATCCTCCGCATATCAAGGGGCTCCCGTGAAGAGCTAACCTTGCTGCGGAGCGTGTCACTGCCCAGCACAAGTGCGAGAGAGATAGAGGCGAACGCCAGCCGTGTCCAGCAGCAGCCCTGCGTCACAGTTCGGCCCGAACGAGTGGCTGGTCGAGGAGATGTACGACCAGTTCCTCACCGATCCGTCATCCGTAGACCCGGCGTGGCATGACTTCTTCGCCGACTTCAAGCCGACACAGCGCACGGCCGTCAACGGCAGCGCGGCGCCGGCCACGACGGTGAGCGGACCGCCAGCCGCGGCCAAGCCTGACACGGCGGTCACGAAGAGCCCGCCGCCACCGGCGGCCAACGGCCGCCAGCAGGCGAAACCGGCCACCCCGGCGCCCGCCACCCCGGCGAAACCGGCGGCCGGCGCAGAGATCAGGACGCTGCGCGGAGCGGCTGCGGCGATCGCCAAGAACATGGACATCTCACTCAGCGTTCCAACCGCGACCAGCGTTCGCGCGGTGCCAGCCAAGCTGCTCGCCGACAACCGGATCGTCATCAACAACCACCTGAAGCGGACCCGCGGCGGGAAGGTCTCCTTCACCCACATCATCGGCTACGCGGTGGTCCGGGCGCTGCGGACCTTCCCGAACATGAACCGCTCCTATGCGGTTGTCGACGGCAAGCCCGCCGTGGTCACCCCCGAGCACGTCAACCTCGGCCTCGCCATCGACCTTCCCGGCAAGGACGGCCAGCGAACGCTGGTGGTCGCGGCCATCAAGAGCTGCGAGAACATGACGTTCACCCAGTTCTGGCAGGCCTACGAGGAGATCATCCGCAAAGCGCGCACCGGCACGCTGACCGCGGACGACTTCGCGGGCGCCACGATCTCGCTGACCAACCCCGGCACCATCGGCACCAACCATTCGATGCCCAGGCTCACCACCGGCCAGGGCACGATCGTCGGCGTCGGCGCCATGGAGTACCCCGCGCACTTCCAGGGCACCAGCGAGAAGGCGCTGGTCGAAATGGGTGTCAGCAAGATCATGACGCTGACCTCCACGTATGATCACCGGATCATCCAGGGCGCCGAATCCGGCGAGTTCCTGCGCAAGGTGCACCAGCTGCTGCTCGGCGAAGACCACTTCTACGACGACCTGTTCACCTCGCTGCGGCTGCCCTACGAGCCGATCCGCTGGGTCGAGGACATTCCCGAGGGTGCGGTCGACAAGACCGCGCGGGTGCTCGAGCTGATCGACGCGTTCCGCACCCGTGGCCACCTGATGGCCGACACCGACCCGTTGAACTACCGCCAGCGCAGTCACGAGGACCTGGACGTCCTCTCACACGGGCTGACACTGTGGGACCTCGACCGGGAGTTCCCCGTCGGAGGGTTCGCCGGCCAGGAGAAGATGAGACTGCGCGACATCCTCGGGGTGTTGCGCAACTCCTACTGCCGCACCGTCGGTGTGGAGTACACCCACATCCTCGAGCCCGCGGAGCGGCGCTGGCTGCAGGAACGCGTCGAGGTCGGCCACGACAAACCGCCGGCGACGGTGCAGAAGTACATCCTGTCCAAGCTCAACGCGGCCGAGGCCTTCGAGACCTTCCTGCAGACCAAGTACGTGGGGCAGAAGCGGTTCTCGCTCGAGGGCAGTGAAACCGTCATCCCGCTGCTGGACGCGGTACTGGACAAGGCGGCTGAGCACGAGCTCGACGAGGTCGTCATCGGCATGCCACACCGGGGACGGCTCAATGTCCTGGCCAACATCGTCGGCAAGCCGATCTCGCAGATCTTCCGCGAGTTCGAGGGCAACCTCGATCCTGGGCAGGCGCACGGCTCCGGCGACGTGAAGTACCACCTCGGCGCCGAGGGCAAGTACTTCCGGATGTTCGGTGACGGCGAGACCAAGGTGTCGCTGGCGAGCAACCCTTCTCACCTGGAGGCCGTCGACCCCGTCCTGGAGGGCGTGGTCCGGGCCAAGCAGGACCTGCTGGACAAGGGCGGCGAGGGGCACACCGTGTTGGCGGTCGCCATGCACGGAGACGCGGCCTTCTCCGGACAGGGCGTCGTGGCCGAGACGCTGAACCTGGCGCTGCTGCGCGGGTACCGCACTGGCGGGACCGTGCACGTCGTGGTGAACAACCAGGTCGGGTTCACCACGAACCCTGAGCACTCCCGGTCGAGCAAGTACTGCACGGACGTCGCCAAGATGATCGGCGCGCCGGTCTTCCACGTCAACGGCGACGACCCGGAGGCGTGCTACTGGGTGGCCAAGTTGGCGGTGGACTACCGCCAGGCGTTCCGCAAGGACGTCGTGATCGACATGATCTGCTACCGCCGCAGGGGACACAACGAGGGCGACGACCCGTCGATGACCCAGCCGGCGATGTACGACATCATCGACAGCAAGCGCAGTGTGCGCAAGACGTACACCGAATCGCTGATCGGCAGGGGTGACATCTCCGTCGACGAGGCGGAGAAGGCGCTGCGGGACTACGCCAACCAGCTCGAGCACGTGTTCAACGAGGTGCGGGAGCTGGAGAAGCATCCCATCAAGCCAAGCCCTTCCGTCGAGTCGGAGCAACAGGTCCCCGCCAAGGTGCCGACCGCGGTCAGCATCGACGTCGTCAAGCAGATCGCGCGGGCGCAGGTGGAGCTGCCGGAGGGCTTCACCGTTCATCCCAGGGTGAAACCGGTGCTCGAGCGCCGGGTCACCATGGCGAACGAGGGTGGTGTCGACTGGGCGTTCGGTGAGCTGCTCGCCTTCGGCTCACTGATCTTGGAGGGCAAGACGGTCCGGTTGTCCGGACAGGACTCCAAGCGTGGGACGTTCGGCCAGCGGCATTCGGTGGTCATCGACCGCAAGACGGGCCAGGAGTACACCCCACTGCAGAACCTGACGTCGGATCAGGGCAAGTTCCTTGTCTACGACTCCGCTCTGTCGGAGTTCGCCGCTCTCGGCTTCGAATACGGCTACTCGGTGGCCAGCCCAGACGCACTGGTGCTGTGGGAGGCACAGTTCGGCGACTTCGTCAACGGCGCACAGTCGATCATCGACGAGTTCATCTCCTCGGGAGAGGCCAAGTGGGGGCAGCGCGCCAACGTGGTGCTGCTGCTGCCGCACGGTCACGAGGGTCAGGGTCCCGACCACACGTCCGGCCGCATCGAGCGGTGGCTGCAGCTGTGTGCCGAAGGATCGATGACCGTCGCGATGCCGTCCACTCCGGCCAACTACTTCCATCTGCTGCGCAGGCATGCCCTCGACGGTGTGAAGCGGCCGATGGTGGTGTTCACCCCCAAGTCGATGCTGCGGTTGAAGGCGGCCACGAGTCCGGTCGAGGACTTCACCAGTGGACGATTCCTGTCCGTCATCGACGATCCGGCCGTGTCGGCGCGATCCGACGTCACCAAGCTGCTGCTGTGCAGCGGAAAGGTCTACTACGAACTGGCGGCCGAGAAGGCGCGACGCGGCGCCGAGGATACCGCCATCCTGCGGATCGAGCAGTTGTATCCGGTGCCCGAGCGCAAACTTCGAGCCGCGCTCGAGGCCTACCCGAACGCCTCGGACGTGCGCTGGGTCCAGGAGGAGCCAGCCAACCAGGGCGCGTGGCCGTTCCTGGGGCTGAACCTACCCGAGCTGGCGCCGGAGCGGTTGGCCGGTCTGCGTCGCGTCTCCCGCCGGCCGATGGCCGCGCCCGCGTCGGGTTCGGGCAAGGTTCATGAGGTGGAGCAGCGCGAGCTCATCGAGAAGGCCTTCGGCTGAAACGTGACGGAGAGCTGATGTATTTCACCGACCGGGGCATCGAGGAGTTGTCGGACCGGCGTGGTGATGAAGAGGTCACCATCGACTGGCTCGCCGAGAAGCTGCGGGACTTCGTCGACGCCAACCCGGAGTTCGAGACCGCGATCGAGCGGCTAGCGACCTATCTCGCCCGTGACAACGACTGAGCACCCCGCGGGCCTGGCCCGGCCGTGAGAGCGCGGTGACAGGTCCCCGGTAGCGTGTGCCAGCACACTGTCCGACGGCCTTGATGGCATGTTCGGTGTGCACCGCACTCACGAGGGGGAGCTGTCCAGATGACCGTGCATCGCAAGGGAACTCGTTGGGTGCGCGGACGCCGTCGGACCCCGGTGCTCGCGGTGGCAGCCGCCCTGACCATCGCGCTTGCCGCCTGCGGAGCGGGCGGCAACTACCTGCGGGGGCCCAACCAGACCGACATCGGCCACAATGACATCAATCCGCACCCCGCCAGCGACATCAAGGACGGCGGAACCCTCCGGTGGCCGGTGGGGGCGCAGATCAACAACTGGAACCGCAATCAGGTCGACGGCGCGACACGCTCGGCCGCGACCATACAGAACACCATGTTTCCCTGGCTGTTCACCAAGACCCCCGACACGTCGGTCAAGCTCAACCCCGACTACCTGACCTCGGCCACGATGCTGTCCACCGACCCCGAAGTGATCGAGTACAAGCTCAATCCGAAGGCCAAGTGGAGCAACGGAAG
>JAFAZC010000206.1 GCA_019239965.1 Kutzneria sp.
CGGCTACCGAGGGAGCCAGGTTCGGCGGCCGGTGCGCCACGGCCGGTCCGGCATGGGCAAGGACGTACTCGGCGACCCCTCCACTGGGAAAGGTGAGGGCGATGACTTCGTCACCGGACGCGAAGTCGGTTACGCCATCGCCGATCGCGACAACCGTCCCGGCGACATCGATCCCCACCACGAAGGGAGGCTCCACGGCGGCGAACTCACGCTCGGTCCCCCTGACCAGTTTGACGTCGTACGGGTTGACCCCCGCGGCGCGCACCCGTAACAGGAGCTGCCCGGCACCCGGGGTGGGCACCGGCACCGTGCCGATGGTCAGGTTCTCCACGGGGCCATACGACGTGGCGACCAAAGCTCTCATGTTCACCGAGTCCTCCAACTCTTGCGTCCATGCCGCCGCGGAACCGGCCACGACGGTGCATCCACAAACAGTAGCCTATAGCTACGATAGCGACAATAAACTATTGTTCAGTGTTACTATGTGTGGATGTCCGACGCTCGACAGCGACCGCCCTCGCTGATGGCCACAGCGTCCTATCTCGCTGCCAAGACGGCCCTGTACGGCAGCCGACGGATGGAGGCGACGCTCGCCGAGCACGACCTGTTGCTCGGCCACCACGCGATCATGTGCGCTCTCGACGACTTCGGACCGATGTCGCAGCAGGAGCTGGCCGACTCGCTCGACTTCGACAAGAGCCACCTCGTCAGTCGCATCGACCATCTCGAGCAGCACGGCCTGCTCACCAGGACGCGGGATCGGCTGGACCGGCGCCGACACCAGGTCTCACTGACCAAGGCCGGCAGCGCCCTGATCGACCAGCTGCGACCAGTGGCACGGGAACACCAGCAGGAGCTTCTCAGTGCGCTGTCCGCCGCCGAGCAGGAGACACTTCTGGACATGCTGCGGCGTGTCCTCGCCGCGAACGACGCGGTCCAGCGCGCCGGGAGCTGCCCGGGCGGCCGCCCCTGACCGGGCACCTCGGCGCGTGGCAGGTTGGGCCTACGGTTCGGCGAGTACCACGAGGTAGCCGTCCGGATCGCGGAGCCAGATCTCCCGGTGACCGGCATTGGGGTTGAGGTGCACGTCGGTCTCGATCCGCACCGCGGCCTGGCGGACTCGGTCCACGGCGGCGTCAAAGTCGGCCACCTCGAACCAGGCCGCCACTCCGTTTCCGATCGGGAGGCCGGGATCCCCGATCGTGCCGTGGTGATGGCCAGCCTCGAGCTGATGCAGCTGCAACACCGTCTCGCCGTCGACGAGCACCTGCTCGTACTCGGCACCACCATGACCGCTGACCGCACCGAGCACCTGTTGGTACCACCGGCTGCTCTGTGCCACGTCCGCAACCGCGAGCATCGGCTGTGGCCGTACCGACGGAAGACGTCGCTCAGTCATAGCCGAATGTTAGTGCGGCTCAGCGACTTCCACCGGACGACCGGGTCGAGTCAGCCCGCGCCGAGCAACCCGAGCTGCCGACGGCCGGTCTCATTGAGATCCTCGACCGTGCCACGACCGACCCAGTCGACCTCGTAGTCCTCCCGCGCGAAGTCGACGGGACTGGCACCGGTGAGGAACGCCTGTCCACAGGCCGCCGCGTAGGCCGCGTTCGTCGCACAGTGCGGACTCGCCGGGATGTACATGACATTGCCCCAACGCTCGGGATTGCTGCCGTCCGCGACTGAGTGGATGAGGTCGCAGTGCCACCAGACGGTGTCCCCCGGCTCGACAGCCGGTATCGGGCTCAACGCGGGAAGCAGGATGGAATGGTACTTCTCGCTGACCGGAAGCGCTTGACCGTTGACCGCTCCACAGAGGTCGTCGTCGGGCACGCCCTCCCGCAGCGCGCGCAGCAGGATGTAGCACATGGCCGCGGGGATGGGAACCACGTGCAGCACGCCGTCGGTCGGACGCATCTCCGACAGAGCGGTCCAGCCCTGGAACGTGCGGAAAGCCGAGCACATGACGGTGGAGGGGAACTCATCCACCTCAGTGCGGTAGGCGCCGTCCCACGGATCATGGCTACGCCACTCACCGGAGAATACGTGGCGGAGGACCTTCTGGTAGGCCGGAAGTAGCCACCATTCGACCGAGCCGGAGTCGGTGTGCGCCGACAACCCGAGCGAGACCGATCCTGGTTCCCGTCGGCGGATGCGGTCCGGGTAGGCGGTGTCGCGAGTGGGGTCGAACCAGACTCGTCCCTCGGACTCGTGGCGCCAGAAGGAGTTGAGGAACGAGCGGACGGCGACCATGTTGTCGTCCTGACGGGCCTGTGTCTGCGGTCTGGACCAGTAGATCGAGTAGATCCGCGGCTGGTTGGAGGCCAGGCCCGCGAACACGTCGTCCACTGGTCCTCCATACCCCTCGGCGAAGCTGTTGCGGCGTAAGTAGGCATCCAGTTCGGCATCCCAGGACTCGGCGCGGGCGCGGGGAAAGGTCCCAGTGACCACGGCACAACCCCTGCGGCGGATGGCCTCGACGGTGACCTCGGGCACCGTATCGTCGGCGATGTCCGCGAACCGGACGACCGGAACGACCGCGCGGCCGGTGTCGCGGTCCGAGAGCACCGCCGTGCTCGCCGCGCATGGCCTCCTCGACCTCGGCGAGCACGGCGGTGACGTCGCCGATCCGCCCGCGCAGTTCGCTCTTGGCCGCGTCTACGTCGGTGCCGGTCTCGGCATGAGTCTCCACGTCGGCGACCAGCTGATTCGCGGCGCCAACGGGCTGGCTGGTGAGATCGGCCACCTGCGTGCGATCACCGGCACCGATCCCGCACCGAGGCTTGCGGACGCGATCGCGCTACGCGGCCTCGGCCGCGTGGACGCACCCTGCCTCGACGCCGACGCCGTCCTCGGCGCGTTCGGCAGGGCGCGGGCCGGTGATCGACATACCGGCGAAGCGGTCAGGGCGCTTGGCACGATGATCGGACAGGCGGTCGCCGCGACCTGCACCATCGTGGATCCCGAACTGGTCTTGTTGGGCGGCCCCGTCGGGCGCCAACCAGAACTGCTCGATCCGGTTCGCGCCGCGGTGACCGGTGTCCTGCCCGGACCGGTGCGGATCGACCGCGGTGAGGTCGACGACTCCGCCGCTACGGGGAGCACTCCTGTCCGCGCTGGACAGCGGCCGTGACCGGCTTCTGGCCAATGCGGCCCCCGGTGCGGTCTGAGGTAGCCATCCGGAGATCAGTGCGGCGTCAGGCGCTCCTCCACCCGGTGTTCTTGACGATCCGGCCGTTCTTGACCACGAGAGGAATGCGCTCCGGCCGATCGAACAGCTCGGGATCGGCCAGCGGATCGCCGTCGATCGCGATCAGGTCGGCCATCTTCCCCGTCTCCAGGGTGCCCAGGTCCGCGAGCCCCAGGATGTCGGCGTTGGCTCTCGTGGCGCACACCAGTGCCGTCATCGGATCCAGAAGCTTCGACTTCAGCACCAGTTCCAGCCCCCTGCGGTCCTGTTCGGCACCGATGAGGTCGGAGCCGGAGCCAACCCGTACCCCAGCCTCGACGGCCAACCGCACCGCACGCAGAGTCTGGTCCTCCACCTGATGCACTCTGGCGGCGATCTCGGCCGGAATGCCCATCGGACCAGGATTGGTCACCAACAGGTGCATCACGGCCAACGTCGGGACGAGCGCTACATCGTGCTCGACCATCAGTGCCACGGTCGCCGCGTCGAGCTCCGAGCCGTGCTCGACGCAGCGAGCTCCCGCTGTGATCGCATTGCGGACGCCGACGTTGTTGTGCGCGTGCACGGTCACGTAGGTTCCCCTCGCGTTGGCTTCTGCCACCGCGGCGGCGATCTCCTCGACGCTGAACTGAGTGTCGCTGATCTTGTCATGTTTGGAGACCACCCCGCCCGTGACGCACAGTTTGAGGAAGTCCGCACCACGGCGGAACGCCTCCCGTGCGTTGCGGCGCATGTCGTCCACTCCGTCGGTGAGCAGGCTCAGACCGACCAGTCCTGGCACGTCGTGGTCCTGCCACCGGCAACTGGGCTCCCACTTCGGTGCGAAGTGACCGTGTCCGCCGGTCTGGCACAGCACCGGGCCGGCGCACAGGATGCGTGGCCCGCGGACCTTCCCGGTCGCGACGACACCGACGAGGCCGGCGTCGATGCCCCCGGTGTCGCGCACGGTGGTGAATCCGGCGTCGAGTGTCGTGGCGCAGTTGTCGAACATGGCAGCTGCCATCTCGGCGACCGACACGTCCCCGCGTAGCGTCGCGTCGATGTTGGTGGACAGGCCCAAGTGGACATGTGCGTCGATGAGCCCGGGAAGCACGGTGAGACCGCTGACGTCGATGACCTCGTCACCGCGTGAGGCCACCCTGCCAACCGAGCTGATCCGTTCACCGTCCACGGCGACATCGGCACCGGTCAGCGGTTCGGCTCCGGTGCCATCGATCACGGTGGCACCTCGGAGAACCAGCGTCACGACTCCTCCTCCTTGGGTTCAACGCCGCGGCAGCCGCACGCGAGGGCAAGTCACTCGGCCCGCGCACCGAGCATAGCGGGCCCCGCCCGCCTGTCTCCTGGACGAAGTCGGCGGTTCCTCACTCTGTCACGACGTCGGGTCGCCCCGCACGGCGTTTGCGCCGAAGAAGTCGCCTACGCACCAGCCAGGTGGATCCGCCAGTGATCATGAGTCCGAGCGGCACGACGCCGAAGGCCAGCCAGATCGTCCGCCACCAGCCGTTGACCGCCCAGCCGAAATGCGCCTGCTCCAACACCTTGTAGTAAACCGCATTGGCCACCGGTTGTTCATCGTCCAGGCGAGTCATCACGTGTGTCGGATCGTGCTGGTCGACGTACACCAGTCTGTCTCCGCTGAAGAAGAGCCGCTCACCGCGAGACGCGTAGGAGCTGGCGAGGAAGACCTGGTAGTAGTTCGCGTTCCTGTCCGGCACCAGGACGTAGCGGAATTCGCCGGCGGTGGCCCGAAGTGCCGCCGCCACTGCCTTGTCGACGCCGATGTCCGGTGTGCCCGCCGGTACCGGTGAGGCCGGAAACGCGACGTCCTTGCTCTGTTGGTGCCCGCCGGTGACCGTCAGCCATGCCTTCTCCACCGCGGGTAGGAAGAACTCGGTACCAGTGAACGCCCACAACAACAGAAATGGCACCGCGACGATACCGATCACTTGGTGCAGATGGTAATCACGGGCAAACCGATTCTTGCGCGCTCGGGTGCGTAATCCGCGCAGCGCCCTGCGCAGAGCCAAGCTTGACGTGAAGGCCCCAATGATGGTCAGCATCAGCAACAGTACGGCGAGCACAATGATGATCAACCGCCCCCAATTGGTCCCCTTCGGCCACTCGAACCCGACGGAGGGAACCGGTTTGGCCAGCAACGGGACGTATCCCGCGTACTCGGGGCAGGTGAACGCACAGCGGTGCATGTTGGCGAGCCAGCTGAGAAAGCCCTCGTCCAACCGCAGCCCCCCGTTGACCTTCCCGGTTCCAGGATCCACCGCGTACACGAAGGTTCGCTCGGAGTTGCCAACGGCGAGAATCCCCCTGTCCCTGCTCACCCAGGAAGGACTGAAGTCGGGGTGCACCGCGCTCACCGCGGCGATCGCCTGTTGCGGGCTGATCTCACGCCGGCTGTCCGCGTGCTCGTAGAACGTCGTGTTCGCGGCGCGGAACAGGTCAGCGTGGTACAGCAGCACCGCACCGGAAGTCGTCTGCGCCACGAGGAACACTCCGAGCAGCAACGCACTCCAACGATGTGTCGACACCAGTACCCTGCGGGCCAGGCCGCGCTGCCGCCAGCTCCGGAACCGAACGCGCAACGTGGGCACCGGGGATTCACGGCGCCGCGCCATACCGGGGGCCGCCACATCGTCGCCGTCGCTCTTCGGGGCAGGCTCCAGTCGGGCCTCAGTGCTCACAGCGCCCCCAGCCAGGACCTACGGAACAGTGAGCCGAGGCTAGCCTTACTCAACTACCGCGTCCAGATTGACTCCGTGCCCCACACCGTTCACAGTCGACTCAGGGAATGATCCGTCGTTCGCGGAGACCGGCGAAGACACGCGCGAACATCGTCTCCGTGTCCACGTAGTCGTAGAAGCCGAACCTGCGCGCCTTCGAACCATCGGCGATCATGTCGTAGTCCCACGAGAAAACCGCGTCGCCAAAGGGCCAACAGGACACTTCTTGGTAGGAGCGCGGTTCGAGAGCGTACTTTGTGGTCATGGTCTGCCAGACCGGCTCCTTGTCGGCCATGACATCCGCGAGCCGCATCGACAGCCCGGGCGCCACCTCGAGACCAAACATGTCGGCGATCTTCGGCCACAACTCGCTCCACCGGAACTGGTCACCATTGTTGATGTTGAATGCCTGGTTCACGCAGCGCTCGTCGGTCGCGGCCCATACTGTCGCCCGTGCCAACAGGTTGGCGTCGGTCACTTCGAGCAGGGCATCGTACGCTCCCGGATTTCCCGGGAACCTCAAGGGAAGGCCGAGTTCCTTGGTGATCGCTGCATACACGGCGATCACCAAGGCCAGGTTCATCGGGCTGCCGAGCGCGAAGCCACACACCGCGGAGGGCCGGATCGCCGACCAGGTCCAGTCCTTGCCCCGCTGTCGGTCTTCAAGGAACGCCTGCTGGTCGGCATTGAACTCGGGAGGCATGTGAGGCGCGTCCGTCTCCCGTGCCGGTGTCTTGAACGGACCGAGGTGCGCACCGTAGACCTTGTAGCCCTGCATCAGGCTGACATGCCGCAGACCTGGGGCGATCGGCTCGACGGCTTCTACGACGTTGACGAGCATGGCCAGGTTGGGCGCCACGAGTTCCGTCCAACTCGGCCGATCCTGATAGGCGGCGTAGAAGATGTGCGTCACCTGGTCGAGGCCGCCGAGCGCGCTCCGGCATGCGTCCGGATCGAGAAGATCGACCGAGACGTGCCTGAGGTTCCCCTTCGGTTTCCCGCCCCGGCGGGAGACACCGATGACCTCCCAGTCACCAAGCTCGGTGAGGCGATCGACGATGTGGCCGCCGATGATCCCGTGCGCACCGACGACGAGAGCGGCCTTGTGGTGAGTGTCCATGACACGATGCTGCACCCCTCACCACGGCAAGAAAAATGCATAGTAATTACCGTTGCCATAGAATTCGCTCATGCTCAGCCTCAGGCAGCTGGAGTACTTCGTGACGATTGCCGAGGAGGGGTCGTTCACTCGTGCCGCCGAGCTGCTGCATGTCACTCAGCCCGCGTTGTCCCACCAGGTGCGTGCTCTCGAACGAGCTGTCGGTGGTCCGTTGCTGGAACGTCTCCCGCGATCGGTGCGGCTCACCCCGATGGGGCGGGCGATGCTGCCGCATGCCTGCGCCGCGGTCGCCGATGCTCGGCGTGCCCGCGGCGCGGCGCGGCGTGCGGCCGGCCTCGACCGCGCCGAACTACATGTCGCCACGGTGTACTCGGTCAGCCTGGGGGTGCTGCCGAGCGTGTTGAAGGCCTGGCGTCGCACGCACTTGGCTGTCGACATCAGGCTCTTCGAGTACCGGCACGCCGACGACCTCGTCCTGGCCATGACGGCGGGTCGGGCCGACCTCGCGATCGGTCCGACCCCACGGGACTGGGCTGGACCGATATCCGTCCTCGGTGTCGAGGAGTTCGTCGTGGTTCTTCCGGCTGACGAGCCTGACGTCGACCCGGAGTCGACCAGGGTCCAGCTCAGTGCCCTCGCCGATCGTGACTGGGTCCACTACGCTCCGGGACACGGGCTCGCCGACATCCTCGACGTGGCGTGCGCCGCGGCTGGGTTCCAACCGCGTACCTCGGTTCGTACCGAGCAGACAGCCGCGGCACCGATACTGGCCACCGCCGGTCTCGGACCGGCGCTTGTGCCCGCCAACGTCATTCCGGCCCGCTTCGACGGGCGCGTGCTCAGGCCGGAGCCACCAATACGACGTCAGCTGGCCGCATACACCCGTGATCATCCGGATCCGCTCACCGTCTCGTTCGTCGACATGGTCAGGCGAAAGGGGACCGCGTGTGTCCTGCCCGCTCACATCCGCAGGCGGCTACGCATCGACGAAGGGACCGGATCCACCGTCAGCGTTCCTGGGCGCTCGGCCGGATGAGAATCTCGTTCACCGCCGCATGCGGAGGCCGGGTGACCATATAGGTCACCGCGTCGGCGACGTCTCCGGCGTGCAGCGACGGGACATCCGAAGGAAAGCTGCCCGCCGTCAGTTCAGTGTGCACAACACCCGGCTCGACGAGTCCCACCCGGACCTGGCGTCCGGCGAGCTCCGCGCGCAGTGATTCGCTGAACGCACCAACACCGTGTTTGGTGGCCGCGTAGACACCGAAGTTCGGCTTCGCGACCCGGCCGGCGACCGAGCTGATCGTCACCACGTCCGCGACGGCGCGCTCCCCCGCCGCCGCGGCGAGCAGGTGCGGAAGCGCCGCGTGCGTGCAGTAGAGCACCCCGAGCAGGTCGACCGCGACCATCGTCTCCCACTGGGCGACATCCGCTCCTTGGACCGGACCGATCACCCCAGTGCCGGCGTTGTTCACCAGCACGTCCAACCGGCCGGTCGCGCCCACCACCCGTTCGACGGCCGCCTCGACCGCTTCCCTGTCACTGACGTCGGCCTCGACGGTCAGCGCACGGTCCGTGCCGATCCTTGCTGCCAGCGCCTCGATGCGGTCACGTCGGCGCGCCAGGAGGACCACGGTCGCGCCTTGCTCGGCGAGCGCCAGTGCGGTCGCCTCACCGATCCCGCTCGACGCCCCGGTCACCATGGCGACGAGACCGTTCAGTCTGTCAGACAACTCCGCTCCCCAGTGCTGATGTTCCCCAGGGCTGATGTTCCTGGACAACATCGCACCCTAGTCACACGACTTATTACGCCGAGCAGGCGCACCCGGCCGTCACGCCCTGCGGAAAACTCGACGCTGCGAGAACCATCTCCAGGAGCCGGCACGATAGGGAGGGAGAACACCGCATGCCAATCATCGACGCATGGGCTCAGCAACCCACTGAGCGGTTCATGGCCCAGCCTTGGCTGGAAACGTTGCTACGCTGGACCGGCCAACAACGAGGCTGCCCACCATCGATCTCGCAGACACTGAACGCCATGGACCAGCGCGGCGTCGAGCTTGCGCTGTTGTGTGCCTGGTCGGGTCCCGCCGGAATGCTTATCGGCAATGACGAGGTGGCCGGAGTCGTCGCCGCACACCCCGACCGATTCTCCGGGGTCGCTGCCGTCGATCTACGCCACCCGATGGCCGCCATCGCCGAGCTACGTCACGCGGTGACCGATTTGGGGTTTGTCGCAGCCCGTATCGTGCCCTGGCTGTGGAACCTGCCGCCCAACGACCGCCGCTACTATCCGATCTACACCGCGTGCGTCGAGCTGGGAATCCCCTTCTGCACCCAAATCGGACACACCGGTCCGCTGTGCCCGTCCGAGCCCGGAAGACCGATTCCCTACCTTGACGACGTACTACTGGAGTTTCCTGAACTTGTCGTCGTCGGCGGGCACGTCGGTTATCCGTGGATCGACGAGGTGATTTCGTTGGCGACCAAGTATCCCAACTTCTACATCGACACCTCCGCCTACGCGGTGCACCGTCTGCCGGCCGCACTGGTGGACTACATGCGTGGGCATGGCCGAACCCGGGTACTGTTCGGCACCAACTATCCGATGCTCACCGCGGCCCGCGCTCTGGAGCGCCTCGACGATCTCGGCCTGGATACCCAGGCACGGGAGCTGTTTCTCGGTGACAACGCCGTGCGCGTGTTTCACCTGGAACGTCATATCACTGCTTCGACATCGTGAGCACGCCGCCGCACCCGCCCGGTCAGGCGGTGGCCGCCGGGAGGAAGTGTTCGACAGCGAGATCACGGAAACGCCGCGCGGCAACGGACAGAGAGGCGTCCGGACGCCAGACGGTGGTGAGCGCCCGGAAGCACTGCGGACTGTCGAGTCGCACGAACGCTACGGGCAGATCGTCGGCAGCCCGGTGAGCGGTCGCCGGAACGAGTCCGATGCCGTTCCCCGCACCAATCATCTCCAGTGCCGCCGCCTCGTCTCCTTCACAAATGATCGTGGGACGCGTTCCGGCCTCAGCGAACAGCTTGTCGAGCAGCACCCGCGACCAGTGGCCGGGGCCGCTGGTGACGAAAGGCTCGTCGAGGAGTTCGCCGATGCCGACATGGCCGCGGCCGGCGAGGAAATGCGTATTCGGAACGGCCAGCAGTACGTCCTCGCGGCTCAGTTCGATCGCGCTCAGCGCCGGCCCGGCCAACGGCTGCGAGGCGAAGCAGACGTCAATGTCACGGGCACGCAGTTGCTGTGCCATCTCGTCGGCGTTGGATTGCAGAAGTCGTACCCGCATGCCCGGGTGTTCTGCGCGAACCTCGGCGAACAGTTGGGTGAGCGTGAGCAGGGTCTCGGAGGCGACCACTACCGTGCCGTGGCCAAGGCCTACCGCGTCCGCGAGGTCACGCCTTGCGTCGCCGAGTTCGATGAGCACCCGGTCGACATGGCGGAGAAAGGCCGCGCCGAACCGGTTGAGCCGTACCTGGCGCCCCTGACGGTCGAACAGCGGAACGCCGAGTTCGGCTTCGAGTCAGGCGATCGTGCGACTCAACGAGGGCTGGGCGACTCTGAGTTCCTCGGCGGCTCTGATGACGTGCTCGTGCGGCGCGACGACCTGGAAGTAGCGCAGCGGCAGTAGGTCCACGCAGGCCGTCCTCTCATGACCGGAACGACACCCTTTCATTGCAGAATTGGTTTGGAAGGCGTGCAAGCCTGTCCGTAGCGTCGGTACCGAGGTCAGGGCGAGGGCATCGGGCGCAGCACGACCTCGAAGGTCGAGGTGCGAGGTTCCAGGCGGTAACGGGGAAGAACGCCGGGCCCCCAGGACGCGCTGCCGAGTCCGTGCTGGGCGAGATCGAGGTTGACGAACATTCGGTCGCGGGGCACTAGATCGGTCGTATGGGTGGCTATGTCGAGGTCCTCGCTCGTCCACGGCCGCGCCGTGAAGTCGAACACCGGGCGCCCCTCGAATCGCAGACCTAGGCCGTCTCCATCGGTCAACTCGGCCCACCGCACGTCAACGCGGTTGCCGTTCTCCTGCGGAAACACGTAGGGAGTTTGGAGTTGTGACACCGGTGCACGGAACAGTCCGACGCGGGCGGCTTTCCTGCTGTCCGCATACGCCTCGTTGGGCCCACACCCGAACCAGCTGACCCTGTCGAGCGAAGCGGGAGCCGCAAGCCGGATTCCCAGCCGAGGCAAGGGACACGGCCAGTCCCCCTCGGGGGCGAC
>JAFAZC010000025.1 GCA_019239965.1 Kutzneria sp.
CTCGATGAAGGGAGACAGCTACCGGCTCAAGGACCGGGACCTGGGTCGCGTCCCCGCGGCCAAGACCAACGATTAGAGATCAACAACCATCCGGGCGGGTCCGGGTTCGGCCGTCACAGACGGGTCCACTTCCGCACGTCGTTGACACGTGGTCCGCGAGTGCCCGCGCCGCAGCCTTCGCACGTTCGTAGTGCGCCCACGCTTGCCCGACCGCGTTGCGATTGAGCGCCTCCCAACCAGCCAATGTGGACGCTACCGGGACGCGGTCCACGATTTTCCGGGGTGGCCCGGGCTCGGCGCGCGGCGGTCAACCGGTTCTCCGGTTAGACCGCGGTGTGGCCCCGGCTGGTTACCGGGGCCACACCGCATTGGACGAAAGCTGTCAGCGCGGTCCGCCGTGTCGCACTGCGATTGTGGTGCCGTGGTGGCGGTGGCGGGCAGAGGGAGTAGCTGACCGCCGTGTCTTTTTCACAGTGGCGAACGGCCTGACAGCACGTCACGCGTTGTCGTTCACTATCCGGCATCACCGCCCTTCCTGGATTCGATCCCGTCTGCCAGAGGATCTGAGTAGCGGTCCGGGGGCGGGGACCGCTCCCGACACCACGCCAGCCCGTGTGCGCGACAGGGCGAATCTGCCTGTGCTGTGGGCGGCATGGCCGACCTCCACCAGCTCGCACGTCCCGGTGGGGTGGGTGATGGGGGGTGCGGTGGTCCTGGCCGGCTCCAGTTCGTCTCGATGATTGCCTCGAACTCGGCACGCACCAAGCCCTCGTCCGCACACAACAGGTCGAGGAACGCCCGCTGGGGGTCGGTTCGCGGGGCAGATGTCAGGGTCGCTGCCATGGCGATCACGCCCGGGTCAGACTTTGATCTCCTTGCGGGTGGCCTGTCCACTGCCGATCTCGATCTTGCGGGGCTTGGCCTGCTCGGCGATCGGGATCCGCAACGTCAGCACGCCCGCGTTGTAATCGGCCTTGATCTGCTCGGTGACCAGGGTGTCGCCGAGGAACAACTGCCGGGAGAACACACCCAGGGGCCGCTCAGACACCTGCATCTCCACCGACTCGGTGGGCACGCTGGGCCGCCGCTCAGCCTTGACGGTGAGCACGTTGCGCTCGATGTCCAACTCGATCGCGTCGGGATCGACACCGGGCAGATCGAAGGCGACGACGAACTCGTCCCCGGTGCGGTAGGCGTCCATCGGCATCGCCGTGGGACGCGACCAGGTTCCGGCGATGTTGTTGACGACCTGCTGGGTCAACCGGTCGAGCTCCCGGAACGGGTCGGTGCGCATCAACATGGCTTCCCTCCCTGTCATGTTCTGGTGTCAACGCGCATCTCTGGTTTAGCATGTCATCGGAACGGTGACAACCCCATTTGTCACTGGAAGGATGACATGCTGAACGACGGTACAGGCGGATACACCGCCGCCGAGGCACTCGCCCTAGTCCAGGGGGTGCTCGCAGACACCCAGGTGGGATCGGCGACTCCCGCCGACCTCCTCGCCGCGCTCACCATGCTGCGCCAGCTTCGTGAGGGCCGGGCTGGCAACCCGAACTAATCACCGCCGCCCGCGAGCAGAAAGTGAGCTGGGCCGTCCTGGCCCCCGCACTCGGTGTCACCAGCCGCCAGGCCGCCGAACGCCGCTACCTGCGCCTGAGGCCCTCCGACACCGGCGAGCGGACCGGCGAGCAACGGGTCCGCGCCCAACGCGACAACCGGGCGGGTGACCGAGCGGTCGCCGCCTGGGCCCGCGACAACGCCGCAGTCCTGCGTCAGCTCGCCGGGCAGATCAGTGCCCTACGGGACCTGCGCAACAGCGCCCGGCGCCATGCCGACCTGGTAGGTCAGGCCCTCGCCGACAACGACCCCACCAGCCTGTTTGTCCCCCTGGCCGACACGCGGCTCCACCTGAAGGCAACCCACGCTGGCCTGGCCGCCCAGATCCAGTCCATCACCGACCAGACCACGCGGATTCGCCATACCACCACGCGGCGCGGTCGGGCTCACTACCCACTGCGGAGTATCGGACCAATAACCGCCACTGAGCACCTGGACACCTCACGCGGCCCCGCACCGCGGGACCGGACACGCCCCCGGGCACGGCAGATGGTCCGGTCGCGGCGGCCGGGAAATCAGGCGTTCCCTGCTGCCGACCGTGCTGACTCCAGCGGGGCGCTGTTCCCGACGGTGCCGCGCCTCGATGTCGGTGCTAGCTCGCGTTATCCCACAGCGGCCACGAGCCGCACCTGGCCACCAGCGGATGGTGTCCGCGAGCACCGACAGCACATGCTCGATCGACGGGCACGGTCATCGTCGGACGGCCACGTGGCCGGAGAGTCTCGGCGGCGCTGGTGGCCATGATCGTGGTCCTGGCCAGGCGATCCATGACACACGCACTTCTCCTGAGAAAATCTAGGCTGGCTGAAGTAGACATCCTCGGGCAGATGTGTGTAGTCTTCTGGTCGTACGGAGAGAGACAATGTCGAGCAGGCGCGGGAGATAACGGAACTACCCGCGAGGTGAGACACACGGTCGAGGCAGGACCAGCGCAGCAATCAGGTCACGCCTGGCGACCCGGAAGACCGGGGCCGGTGATTGAACGGTCGAGGTAGTACCCGGTCCCGACGATGAAGTAGCAGGACGTGGGCGGAGGTGTCGCGCCCACGCAGCAGGTGAGGTGAGCAGTAACGGTTGGGGCCGGAACCCAGCAGGAGAAGAGGTTCCGGCCCCCGGTAGTCAGTGGGCGCCATGCGTACTGGACAGGTCTCGGTAAGAGGTTCCAGCAGGCGGCGCTCGCAGAAGTACATGGTAAGTGGACAGCACACGAAAGAAGGGATGGGTCACGTCAGTGGATTGGCCGCCCTGGCCGCACTGGGCCGGGCGAGTACCGCAGTCCCATCGGATTGGTAGGTGGTGCTCGGTTACGAACACGCGATCCCCGCGATGTCTGCCCGTCGGGCGCATGCGGGTACCACAACCCGATCGCACGATCGGGGCATGATGTTGAAACCCAAACCCTGGGCCCCGGTGCTGTAGCGCCGGGGCCCCTTTTGACGGTGAGGTGACGTTTGATCCCAGACCCACGCGACACGGCCGCAGCAGGCGCGGCCGGCAAGTTCGATGACGAGCATTACCCCGCCTACACGATGGGCCGGGCCGCGGAGATGCTCGGCACCACGCCGGGGTTTCTGCGCAGCCTGGACGAGGCGAAACTGATCGAGCCGCAACGCTCTGCTGGCGGCCACCGCCGGTATTCCCGCTACCAGCTGCGCATCGCCGCGCGTGTGCGTGAGCTTGTCGACCAGGGCACCGGTCTGGACGCCGCGTGCCGCATCGTCACCCTCGAAAACCAGCTCCACGAAGCGCAACAGCTCAACGACGACCTCCGCCACTCCAACTGACACTTTACGTGGCGCTCGGACCGTGCGGATTGGATGCGGTTCCCACAGCTCATCGTTTTCTCGGCCGCGGGCCGGCAGCCCAGGGGCCTCGAAGGGATCGGCGGGTAACGGAAACACCGTCCCCCAAGTTCACCCTCACCTGCGTGGCCGCGGATTCGCCGCGATCCTGGCCACTTCGATCATCGGCGCGCTCGGAGCCGGGCTGCTACCCGCCACGGTAAATTCCCTACCTTGGCCTGCTGCCCCTGGTGCTCGGGATACGAGCGGCCTGGCGCGAGCACCTCGACACAGCCGAAGGCGAACCGGAACCGGCCATGGACAAGGGTCCAACCGTGTTCGCGGTCGCTGTGGCTGCTCAATCTGATGACATTGAATTCGAAGCGCACGCAGCCGTGGAGCAATCGTTTGTGCTTCTTGACGTCTGCAAACCGAACGATGCCGTCATCGTGCTTGCTCACGCGCACGAACAGGCCGGTTCCCGCAGTTCAAGGTTGTTGCGTGCTCGGCTGGCCGCTGCGCACGGCGAAGCACTCGCCACTAATGATCAACGAAGTGAGAGCCTTCGCGCGTTCGACAGAGACGGCGCTTCGAGTTCACCTGGCAAGCGCGCTCGTCCGGATCGGAGAATCGGACGCGGCCCGAGCACATGCGTCGATTGTGGGTCAGCTTGCCGCCGAGATCGGCTCAGCCCGGCAGGACCGACGGTTGCGTGCGATTGCCGAACAACTCAGATAGCCCGCCGGGTGAGCGCGTTGATGCCGCCGAGTGCGGGCTGCGGCGTTTTTCTGGGTCAGCCGTACCGACACCACGTAAGGGTACCGGCGGCGATGTCGCCGCACACCGCGTGTATCCAGGTCAGCTCCGCGGTGATCACGGCCCGGGCGTACTCGTGCTCCAGCAGGTGCAACCTGGGCACCCCGTACTCGGTCGAGTCTTTAATCACCGCTTTGGTGGCGGCGAGCTGCTGTCGCAGTGCCTCGGCGCGCTGTTCCAGCTGCTGTCGTGCGTCGTGTGGGCTGAGCAGGTGCAGGAAGGACACGACAGCGGGAAACAGGGGAAATTCGCGGGCCGGTGTGGCGACGCTGTCTCGCAGGCCGGTCAGAAGGGCCTCCCGGCCCTGTGGTGTCAGGTCATACACGGTGCGCTCGGGGCGGCGGGCGTCACGCTCGATGGTGTGCACACGGATCAGCTGGTCTCGGACCAGTCGCTCGATGGCCGCGTGGAGTCCGGATCGGGTGTGCACGTTCACCACCATGTCCACTCCGCGCTCCTTGATCAGCTGCTGCATCCGGTAGGCGTGCATGGGTTCCTCGGCCAGGAGCGCCAGGACCGCGATCACGACGGGGGAGAGGTGTCCACGAGGTGGCATAGTCTGTAGTGTACTAGTCTGTTATAAACTAATATGGCCGGCCTGAGCGCACCGCACCTGGAGGCGGAGGTCGAAGCGCAGAACGCCGCCACGTTGACGAGGAGGGACGGCGCCATGACGTCCGTAGCGTCGCGGTCAGGAAGGCCAAAGGTTGGCGGTTACCTGTCGGCTGTGCTGGAGATCGGCCTGTCCATCGGCGGGTACTACCTCTTGCGTGCTGTCGGTGTCGGTGTTTTCTGGGCACTCATGACGCCAGCTGTCGCTGTCGCCGCGGTGGTGGTGACGGTCACCGTTCGCCGTCGACGAATCGATCTGATCGGGCTCGCGGTGCTCGCCGAGATCGCCGCGACGATCACGCTCTCCCTGGTGACGCAGAATCCCCGCGTCGCCGCGCTGCGCGAGGTGGCCTATGTCTTCATCGCCGGCGTCTTCTGCCTCCTCACGCTGCTGTATCGAACGCCGCTCACACACGTGAGTGCCTCTTCCGTGGCGACTTTCGGAGACCCGAGACGGGAAAAGGCCTTCGATTACGCGTGGCGGACTGTGCCCAGATATCGCGCGTGGCAGCGGCTGCTCACGGCGTCACTCGGTCTGATCATGATAGCCACCACGGTTATCAGGGCCTTGATCCTCTTCAGCACCCCCGACGCCCAGATCGCGCATGCCATCGACGTCTCGAATGCGCTCAGCCTGGTGATGATCGTGGCGTTGGTCCTCACCGCCGTCGTTCTCATCCAGGTGCCCAGGAAGATCATCGAGAAGCTGGCCGAACAGATGTGACCCGAGGCTCAGCGGGAGTGGGCCCGGCCGCGGGGGAGACACGCGGCCCTCGGCCAGCCCTTGTTTGGCGCGTGAGCCCCTGGTCACCAGTGATTCCGACGGCTGGCCCCCGGCTATACTCACGAACGTGAGCCGGTAAGTTCGCTGCACCGTAGTGTGCTGCACCGTGGTGTGAGGAGTCGATCCATGGGGCGCGGCCGTGCTAAGGCCATGCAGGCCAAAATCGCTCGGGAGCTCAAGTACAGCTCTCCGCCTCTTGATGTTGAGGCATTGCGGCTCGAGTTGACCGACGGCGAGTCCGAGGCTGGGGAGTCGATAGGGCGAGGCGCTGGGAACCTTCGCGATCAGGGCAACCGCGCGAGTTGACTGACCCGACGGTTCCGGTTTCCTGAATTCCCGTTACTGGACAGGCTGGTCACCAGAATCAGCGCGGCCAGCCGAAGCTGAGAAGATCCGCTGCGGGACAGGGGTGGTTCCCGATCGGGAACCACCCCTGTCCACGGGCAACGTTCGGACGACTACTCGCCTTCGCCCTCCAGCACGCTGTCGCCGCCGTGCGGAGCGGCCAGATCGACCGGCGGCGCGTCAGGCACCTGGGTCGGCTTGGCCTCGCCGCGGAACACGAAGTGCGCCCTGTCGTCGGGGCCCTCGCCATCCCAACCCTCGACGTCGGTGATGATGATCTGGCCGGGCTGCAGCTCGCCGAACAGGATCTTCTCCGACAGCTGGTCCTCGATTTCCCGCTGAATGGTCCTGCGCAGCGGTCGGGCACCAAGCACCGGGTCGAACCCGCGCTTGGCGAGCAGCTGCTTGGCAAGCGGAGTCAACTCGATGGCCATGTCCTTGTTCTTCAACTGAGCTTCGACCCGCGTGATCATCAGGTCCACCATCTCGATGATCTCGTCCTTGGTGAGCTGGTGGAAGATGATGATGTCGTCGATGCGGTTGAGGAACTCGGGCCGGAAGTGCTTCTTCAGCTCGTCGTTGACCTTCTGCTTCATCCGCTCGTAGTTCGACCCCTGTTCTCCGGCGCCGGCGAAGCCGAGGCCAACCGCCTTGGAGATGTCCTGTGTGCCGAGGTTGGACGTGAAGATGATCACGGTGTTCTTGAAGTCCACCGTGCGGCCCTGACCGTCGGTCAGCCGGCCGTCCTCCAGCACCTGCAGCAGCGTGTTGTACACCTCCTGGTGCGCCTTCTCGATTTCGTCGAACAGCACGACCGAGAACGGCTTGCGGCGCACCTTCTCGGTGAGTTGTCCGCCTTCCTCGTAGCCGACGTAACCGGGAGGCGCGCCGAACAGCCGCGATGCGGTGTAGCGGTCGTGGAACTCGCCCATGTCGATCTGGATGAGCGCGTCGTCCTCGCCGAACAGGAAGTTCGCCAGCGCCTTGGACAGTTCCGTCTTACCCACCCCGGACGGGCCGGCGAAGATGAACGAGCCGGAAGGTCGCTTCGGGTCCTTCAGGCCGGCGCGGGTACGCCGGATCGCCTTCGAGACAGCCTTGACCGCCTCCACCTGGCCGATGATCCGCTTGTGGACCTCCTCCTCCATGCGGAGCAGTCGGGTGGTCTCTTCCTCGGTCAGCTTGAACACCGGAATACCGGTCCAGTTCGCCAGCACCTCGGCGATCTGTTCCTCGTCCACCTCGGCGACGACGTCGAGGTCGCCGTCCTTCCACTGCTTCTCCCGCTCGGCCTTCTGGGCGAGCAGCTGCTTCTCCTGGTCACGCAGCTTGGCTGCCCGCTCGAAGTCCTGCGCGTCGATCGCGGACTCCTTGTCCCTGCGCACATCGGCGATCTTCTCGTCGAACTCGCGCAGGTCCGGCGGTGCGGTCATCCTGCGGATGCGCATCCTCGCGCCAGCCTCGTCGATCAGGTCGATCGCCTTGTCGGGCAGGAACCTGTCGTTGATGTACCGGTCAGCGAGGCTGGCCGCGGCGACCAGTGCGGAGTCGGTGATCGACACCCGGTGGTGTGCCTCGTAGCGGTCCCGGAGACCCTTGAGGATCTCGATGGTGTGTTCCAGTGAGGGCTCGCCGACCTGGATGGGCTGGAAGCGGCGCTCCAGTGCCGGGTCCTTCTCGACGTACTTGCGGTACTCGTCCAGCGTGGTGGCGCCGATTGTCTGCAGCTCGCCGCGGGCAAGCATCGGCTTGAGGATGCTCGCCGCGTCGATCGCTCCCTCGGCCGCGCCAGCGCCGACCAGGGTGTGGATCTCGTCGATGAACAGGATGATGTCGCCGCGGGTTCGGATCTCCTTGAGTACCTTCTTCAGGCGTTCCTCGAAGTCACCCCGGTAGCGGGAGCCGGCGACGAGCGAGCCGAGGTCGAGCGTGTACAGCTGCTTGTCCTTCAGCGTCTCGGGCACCTCGCCCTTGACGACCATCTGGGCAAGTCCCTCGACGACCGCGGTCTTGCCGACACCTGGCTCGCCGATCAGCACCGGATTGTTCTTGGTGCGCCGCGACAGCACCTGCATGACCCGCTCGATCTCCTTGGTCCGGCCGATCACCGGGTCGAGCTTGCCCTCTCGGGCGCTCGCGGTGAGGTTGCGGCCGAACTGGTCGAGAACCAGCGAGGACGACGGCGCGCCTTCCCCTCGGCCACCCGTCTCGGCGGGCTCCTTGCCCTGGTATCCCGAGAGCAGCTGCAGCACCTGCTGGCGGACTCGGTTGAGGTCGGCGCCCAGCTTGACCAGAACCTGGGCCGCTACTCCCTCGCCCTCGCGAATCAGGCCGAGCAGGATGTGTTCGGTGCCGATGTAGTTGTGACCGAGCTGTAGCGCCTCCCGAAGCGACAGCTCGAGGACCTTCTTGGCCCGCGGCGTGAACGGAATGTGCCCGCTCGGGGCCTGCTGGCCCTGGCCGATGATCTCCTCGACCTGCTGGCGTACGCCCTCAAGGGCGATACCAAGCGACTCGAGCGCCTTGGCGGCGACACCCTCACCCTCGTGGATCAGACCCAGGAGGATGTGTTCGGTGCCGATGTAATTGTGGTTGAGCATCCTGGCCTCTTCCTGGGCCAGGACGACCACCCGCCTTGCGCGGTCGGTGAACCTTTCGAACATGTGCACTCCCTGACAGCTGCGCCGGCGGCCCTCTCCTACCGAACACTGCTCCCCGATCGATCAGCACGGTGGGGATCAGTCCGGTGGGGTCGGCACCTCAAGTACCACTGTAGTAGGCGGACCTGTCGCTCTGCCGTGCCGCTGGTTGCTTCGATCTTTCCCCTGGTCTCGTTACCAGTTACAACGTGGTGTCTGTCAGGCAGATTCCCACTGTCTGCTCAAGGCGAACAAGCCACCATTCGTCGAATCGACAGATCGTGCCCCGCCACTCCACCTACAAGGTAAGGTTAGGCAAACCTGACTACCTGAGGGGTGACCGCGGTGGGCGAGACGGGCAATCGCTTTCACGGTGACACGGTTCTCCCTGACGCATCGCCTGGAGTGACCTCGGTCACAATAGGGATCGGTGTGCGGTATGGCCTGCCGGCGAACACGACGGACGGGTGGTGGAACTGCGCCGATACGCTCGCCGAACCGGAACGGTTCGCCAGCTGGCGCAAGAGGCTCGCCGAATGGCTTGACGTGGTCTACGGCAGTGCCCCGGAGCGGACAACGGCCGGCTATGTGATGAGCTGGTATCTCACGGTGCCGGGACTCGTGGCCGGTCTGCTGTTCCACGGCGCACGCAGAGCACCTTCGCTGCGCCCGGCCGACCTCGCGTTCCGGCTCGGCCACCCACGTCCGCATCCGGTCGAGGTCGCGGTGCTGTCCCGCCGCTTCGCCTGTCTGCCCGACGATCCCGCGGCGGAATCGCCCGAGGCCACGGTGGTCGCGGACGAGAACGCGCTCGCGGCCCTGTTGCGAGCCAGATTCGCCGCGCATGCCGCCGAGTTCGTCCGTGTCTTCGGCCCGACGACGAGGCTGGGACGGCACACCCTGTGGTCCGCGGCAACCGATGCGCTCGACAGCGGAGCATGGCTGGCCGGCAAGGCGCTCGGTGACGAGGCAAGGGGTGCCGCGGACGCCGCGCTGCTGTTGCCGGCCGGACTCCCGCCGTTCACGTCGGCATCCACCCTTCGACCCGCCAAGAACGGCTGGACCCGTAGGCGGGAGAGCTGCTGCTTCCACTACGTCGTCGCCCAGTCCTTGTGCGCCACCTGTCCCCGGGCCATAGCGCGGATGGCACCTGACTTCGCCGGGACGGTCAATGCGCCCGTGTGCGGGGGCTGACGGGAACAACAAGCGGAGTCCCGGCCACCGGGTCACTGATCACCCTGGCCTCGAGGTCGAACACCTCCCTGAGCAGATCTTCGGTGAGCACCTCGTGTGGTGCGCCCTGAGCGACGACCGAACCGTCGCCGAGTACCACCATCCGGTCGGCGTATCGCGCCGCGAGGTTCAGGTCGTGCAATACCATCACGACTGTGCGCCCCAGGTCGGTGCGCAGTCGCCGGACCAACTCGAGCACCTCGACCTGGTGGGCGAGGTCGAGATATGTGGTCGGCTCGTCGAGCAGCAGCAGTTCGGTGCCCTGGGCGAGAGCCATCGAGATCCACGCACGCTGGCGCTGGCCCCCGGAGAGCTGATCGAGAACCCGCCCGGCGAGGTCGGTCATGCCCGTCATGCGCAGCGCGGCGGCAACCGACTCATCGTCGTCGGTGGACCACCGCCGGTACCAGGCCTGGTGCGGGTGCCTTCCGTGGGCGACCAGCTCGGCCACGGTCAAGCCGTCGGGTGCCCGTGGTGTCTGCGGAAGCACGCCAAGCAGGGTGGCGACCTCGCGGGTAGGCATCCGGTCGATTCGCTTGCCATCGAGCAGTACCTGGCCGCGCCGCGGGGCCAGCAGACGTCCCATGGCGCGCAGCAGCGTCGACTTGCCGGAGCCGTTCGGCCCGATCACGGCGGTCACGGCATCGTCGAGCACCTCGAGATCAAGGCCCTCGATCACGGGGGTTTCGCCGTAGCCGACATGCAGGGACTCCGCACGCAACCGAGGGCGCTTCATACGTGAGCCTTCCGACGCTGGCGAGTGATCAAGAACATCAGGTAGGGCGCGCCGAGCACGGCCGTGATCACTCCGGCGGGCACCTCGACCCCACCGAACGCGACTCTGGCGAACAGGTCGGAGGAGGTCACCAGCAGCGCGCCGAGCACAGCGGAGCCGATGAGCGGGGGGCGGGCGACTCCGGCCAACCGCAGGGCGATCTGAGGCGTGGCGAGCGCGACGAAGGACACCGGCCCGACCGCGGAGGTCGCCGCGGCGGCGAGCGCGACGGCGACGAGGAACAGGGCCGCGCGGCAGAGCTGTATCCGGACGCCGAGGTTGCGCGCGGTGTCCTCGTCGAACTGAAGCACACCGAGCGCGGACCCGCCGATGACGGCAAGGGGCAATAGGACACAGAGGGCGACGGCGACGGGAACCGCGTCGGTCCAGCCGCGCCCGTCGAGGCTGCCGGTGATCCACACCATGGCACGGCCGGCGTCCGCGACGTCGCCGACGGTGAGTAGCCAGTAGGTCAGGTTCATCATGAATGCCTGGACACCGATGCCAACGAGGACGAGGCGGTATCCGTCGACACCGCGCCGCCAAGCGAGCAGGTAGATCGCGGCCGCGGTGAGCAGGCCACCGGCGAGGGCGGCCAACGGGAGGCCGACAGTGCTCGCCGGGCCGGCGACGCCGCCGTACTCGCCGGCGCCCACGATGACACCGACCGCGCCGGCTGCGGCGCCGGGCGTCACTCCGAGAACGTCCGGGCTGGCCAAGGGATTGCGCGCGATGGACTGCGTGAGTGCGCCGGAGACGCCGAAGGCCGCGCCGGCGAACGCGCCGATCAGCACACGCGGCAGCCTGAGGGCCAGCAGCACGTACCGTTGTGTTTCGTCCCCGCCGCCGGACAGCACCCGCAGTATGTCGCCGACCGAGGTAGGAAGGTCACCGATCCGGACACTCAGTGCCGCGACAATCGCGAGCCCGCCGACCGCGATCGCCGGCACCGCGGCCGAGCGCAGCCGTGCCGGCCTCGGTCCGTTCACAGCTGAGCCAGCCTCGTCCGGCGCACGATAGCGATGAACACCGGTACACCGATCATCGCGAGCACGATGCCGACCTGTAGCTCGCCCGGCCACGCGAGGAGTCGGCCCACGGTGTCGGCGGCGACGACGAGCACGGCGCCGATCAGCCCCGCGTACGGCACCAACCAACGGTGATCCGGACCTGTGACGAAGCGCGCGAGGTGCGGGACGACGAGGCCGACGAATCCGATCGGCCCGCAGGCCGCGACCGCGCCGCCGGTCAGCAGCGTGATGGCCGCGACCCCGATCAGCCTCGCCCGCAGCACATGTCCGCCGATCGAGCGCGCCACGTCCTCCCCGAGCGACAGGGCGTTCAGCCCGGCGGTGTTCGCCATGGCGAGTGCCGCGCCGACGAGGAGGAACGGAAGCACCTGGGCGATGACGGTCGGGTCGCGGCCGGAGACGGCACCGATCCGCCAGAATCGGTAGATCTCCATGCTCTGCTGGTCGGCGACGACCATGGCGGAGACGAGTCCCTGCATCAGCGCCGC
The DNA here is from genome assembly GCA_019239965.1 of Kutzneria sp. Taxonomy (GTDB): domain Bacteria; phylum Actinomycetota; class Actinomycetes; order Mycobacteriales; family Pseudonocardiaceae; genus Kutzneria. The sequence continues at coordinate 12,125 of JAFAZC010000025.1, forward strand.
GGCGGCGGCCCCGGCAAGGGCGAGGGTCAGCGGGGTCGGCCCCGTTCGTCCCGCCGAGGAGAGCAGGAACACTCCCACGGTGGCGACGATGGCGCCGAGGCAGGCCAGCCAGACGTGGTCGTACGTGCTGGTCACGCCGAAGGCGAAAATGCCGGTCACCACGGCGAGCGCGGCGCCGGAGGACACACCGAGCAGTCCCGGGTCCGCGAGAGGGTTCCTGGTGTGCCCCTGGCTGAGTGAGCCAGCGATGCCGAGCGCCGCACCGGCGAGCACGGCCAGCTCGGTCCGCGGAACGCGCAGCGACCGGACGATGAGGTCGTCCTCTGAGCCGGTCGGGCTGACCAGGCCGTGCCACACCGCCCCGACGGGGATCGGTTTGGAACCGATGGCGATGCTCGCGAGGCACGCGGCGGCGGCGCAGCCGAGCAGGACCACCAGCCCGGCGACTCGGCGCCGGTGCCGCACCGCGAGCATGCACACGAACACCCTCCCCGCGGTGCCTATCCTGACTGAGGTAAGCCTAACCGAATGGAGGGTCGCCGATGAGGGGCAAGCGGGTAGTCGTCGCTCTGGCGGTCGTGGCCGGACTCGTCGGTACGGCCGCATGCGGATCGGCCACGCCGTCCCCGACGGAGGCGTCCGGAACGGCGTTCCCCCTGACCTTCAGCGACGCGATGGGACAGGTGACGATTCCGGCCAAGCCGACCAGGGTGGCCGCGCTGGACACCAGTTACGCCGATGACGTCATCGCGCTGCGGGCGCCGCTGGTCGCGTACACCCGCTACCCCGGCTTCGGTGATGCGCTGCCGCCCTATCTCGGTGCGGATGCCAAGACGTACGCCGCGAACGCGAGAGCCGTCGGTGACCTCGACGAACCAAAGATCGAGATGCTCGCGGCCGCCAAGCCGGATCTGATCGTGTCGGCCAAGGTCCGCCACGCACAGTTGCACGCGAGGCTCAGCGCACTGGCGCCCACCGTCTTCAGCGAGACGACGGGGGCGACCTGGAAGGACAACATCCGGCTTCTGGGCAAGGCCCTGGGGAAACCGGAGCTGGCCGACCAGAAGATCAAGGCCTACGAGGACAAGGCACACCGGATCGGCGCCGCGCTGAAATCCGCGTTCGGTAGGAACCCGACGGTCTCTCTGGTCCGCTTCGTCGCCGGTGAGCCGACCGTGCGTCTGTACGGCAGCCGTTCCTTCCCCGGTACCGTGCTCGCCGATGTCGGCCTAGCCCGGCCGCAAGGGCAGCCGGACAGCACATCGAAGATCTCGGTGGATCTCAGCCAGGAGCAGGTCACGACCGTGGACGCGGACTATGTGTTCGATGCCACCTGGTCGGATCCGAACGGTGAGTCCGAAAAGGTCAGAGACCAGTTCCTCGCCAATCCACTGTGGCGTGGTCTCAAGGGCAAGATTGCCGATGTCGATGACGTGACCTGGATCAGTTCATGCAGTCTACAGGGCGCCAACGCGATCCTGGACGACCTTGCCAGGACTTTCGGTGTCACGGTGAACTGACTACGGGGAAAGGGGCACACGGTGATTGGTGTGCCCCTTTCCGCTAACAAGTCGACTCAGGCCTGTTTGTGATAGGCGTCGAGCACGTCGGCCGGGATACGCCCACGGTCGGACACCTTCATGCCCTGTTTACGTGCCCATTCGCGAATCGCCTGGTTCTGTTCGCGGTCCGCGGCGATCGGACGTGCCTTGACACCCGGCTGGGCAGATCGACCGATACCACGCTTGCGGCCACCGGCCCGCCTCGCGGACGCGACGAACTCAGCGAGACTGTCACGGAGCTTGCTGGCATTGCCCGAGGAAAGGTCGATCCGGTACGCGATGCCATCAAGGCCGAACTCCAGAGTCTCGCTGGCCTCGGATCCGTCAAGGTCATCGATCAGGGCTACGGTGACTTTCTGAGCCACGTGCGACCTCCTTACACCCGAATATGCGCCGTGAAAAGGTTCGCTGGCGCCCTTGGCGGGAAAGTCTGTCCGGCGACAGAATAGCGCAGATCGATCGGCGCGCGTCAATGCCGCGCTCGTGCGTTTTTTATTCGGGCCGGACCAGCGGGAAGAGGATCGTCTCTCGGATACCAAGACCGGTCAGCGCCATCAGTAGCCGGTCAATGCCCATTCCGACACCACCACTCGGTGGCATTCCGTACTCCAATGACCGCAGAAAGTCCTCATCGACCGGCATGGCTTCCTCATCACCCGCGTCCGCCAGCCGAGCCTGCGCTACCAGTCGTTGCCGTTCCACTACTGGATCGACCAACTCGGAGTAACCGGTCGCCAGCTCGAAACCGCGAACGTAGAGATCCCACTTTTCCGCCAAACCCGACGTACTGCGATGCTCCCGGGTCAGTGGCGAGGTCTCCACCGGGAAATCGCGCACGAAAGTCGGAGCGTACAGATGATCGCCGATCAGGTGCTCCCACAGGTGCTCGACAAGCTTCCCGTGGCCAAGCGCCGGATCCGCCGGGATTCCGCGGGAATCGGCATGCTTGTGGAGCAGTTCGGCAGGCGTCTCGGCGGTGATCTCGGTGCCGAGTGCCTCCGACAGCGAACCGTACATCGTCAACGACGTCCACTCACCGGAAATGTCGTACTCCGTGCCGTCGTCCAGCGTGACGGTCTGGGTTCCGAGTACCGACTCCGCCGCCTCCTGAACCAGCTGGCGGGTCAGCGTCGCCATCGTGTCGTAGGTGGCATATGCCTGGTAGAACTCGAGCATCGCGAACTCCGGGGAATGTGTGGAGTCGATCCCCTCGTTCCGGAAGTTCCTGTTGATCTCGAAGACTCTCTCGATACCGCCGACGACACAACGCTTGAGGTACAGCTCCGGGGCGATCCGCAGATACAGGTCAATGCCCAACGCGTTCGAACGCGTTGTGAACGGTCGAGCGGTACCACCGCCCTGCAGCGTCTGCAGCATCGGCGTCTCGACTTCGAGGAAATCCCGCCGATGAAACGATTCCCGAAGCGATCGGACCACGCCCGCCCTCGTGCGAACCATCCGCATCGCGGTTGGCCGCATGATCAGGTCGACGTAGCGCTGGCGGACCCGGGTCTCCTCGTTCAGTTCCTTGTGCGCGACAGGGAGCGGTCGGACCGCCTTCGACGCCATGCGCCAGGAGTCGGCCATCACGGACAACTCACCCCGGCGCGAGGTCACCACCTCACCGTGCACGAATACGTGATCGCCGAGGTCGACGGTGGACTTCCAGTCCGCGAGGGCGGCTTCACCGACCTGGTTCAGGCTGAGCATCGCCTGCAGCTCGGTTCCGTCACCCTCGCGCAGCGTGGCGAAACAGAGCTTGCCCGTGTTGCGCAGGAACATCACGCGTCCGGTGACACCGATGACGTCACCAGTCGCGGTGTCCGCCGGAAGGTCGGGATGGGATTCACGCACCTCGCGCAGGCTGTGCGTTCGCGGCAGCTCCACCGGATAGGGCTGGGTCCCGCTGGCCAACATCCGTGCCCGCTTGTCAAGGCGCAGCCGCATCTGTTCCGGGAGGTCGTTGTCTGACGGGTGGTGGTCGACCTGCGGCAGGTGCTCAGCGGGAGGGGGAGCCGGATGACCGGGGATGTGCTCGCTCACGGATACCAGGTTACGGACCCGGTGCGGTCGTGAACGAACCGGACGACGTCCCGGTGTCCGGTTCGGCGGCCATGCCGACTCAGGCCGTGTTGCGCTCGTACGCCAGACGCAGACCGAGCAGGGTCAGCTCGGGCACGTGGTGATCAATGGTCTCCGATTCGGTGACGATCAGCGGTGCCAACCCGCCGGTGGCGATCACCGTGACCGGGCCGGGCTGTGTCCTGCTCAGTTCGGTCGTTATCCGCCGTACAAGACCGTCGACCTGGCCGACGAAGCCATAGAGGATGCCCGACTGCAAGCACTCCACCGTGTTCTTGCCGATCACACGTTGCGGCTTGACCAGTTCGACCTTGCGAAGTTGGGCGGCGCGTGCGGCGAGGGCATCGACGGATATCTCGATACCGGGTGCGAACACGCCACCGAGGAACTCGCCCTTGGCGGACAGCACATCGATGTTGGTCGAGGTGCCGAAGTCGACAACGACGCAGGACGTGGGGAAGAGGTGGTGCGCGGCCATCGTGTTCACCAGTCGGTCGCCGCCGACCTCCTTGGGGTTGTCCACCAGCAGCGGCACGCCGGTACGCACTCCCGGCTGGACGACGACCCTGGGTGTGGACTCGTAGAACCTGTCGAGCATCACCCGAAGCTCACGCAGCACCGCCGGGACCGTGGACAGGGCGGCGATCCCGGTCACCAGATCAGCGAGCGGACCGAGCAGGCCCCGTACGCCGAGTGCCAACTCATCGGCGGTGACCCGGGCGTCGGTGTGCATCCGCCAGTCGTGCACCAGTTCGGCGCCGTCGTAGAGGCCCAACACGATGTTGGTGTTCCCGATGTCGATACACAGCAGCACGGGGCCTACACCTCGGACTGGATCAGCGCGTCCAGCCGAGCGGCGTCTGATGTCTCCGCCGTGACGGCGGCGCCGCTGGTCTGGTCGGACTCGGCCGTCGCCCGTTCGGCCTCACCGTCCGGGGTGAGTATCCGATTCCGCCGGTCAAGACGGACCGTTTTTGGTTGGTGGGTGACGGATTCGACGCCGTCCATCATCCCGTAGGACAGCACGGTGATCGCGTCACCGTGGCGCGCCGCGTGCCCCTGCGTGCCGCGGAGACCGACGACACCGGTGCCTCGCTCGGCGGGGATGACGTGCGCCTCGATCCGGGCATCAGTGGCGAGGTCCACGACGGTCACGCGCTCGCCGGACACCAGGTCGGCGGCCTGCATCAGCTCCTCGTCGACGAGCAGCGATCCCGCCTCGGCGAGGTCGGTCTCGGTGACGACCGCTCCGCTGATTCTGGACTTGAGCATGGTGCGGAACATCGTGGTCTCCTCAAGGCGGTGCACCGACACACCTGGTCGCTCCGATAAGCCTGGTCATTCCGACACACCGAGCCGTACCGAGGCGTTGTCGATGAGTCTGGTGATTCCCACCTTCGCCGCGACAAGCAGGCGGGCCTCGCCGGTGCCCGGGGCCGGCCCGAGATCGGGATCGCGCAGCTCCAGGTAGCACACGTCGACCCCGTCTTCGAGACGCAGCACGTCCGAGGCGGCAGACAGGACGGCCTCGGCGCCGCCGGGGCCGGCGTGCCGTCCGGCCGCGAGCGCGGCGGAGAGGGCGACCGCGGCGGCCCGCTGTTCGGCGGTCAGGTACGCATTGCGCGAGGACAGAGCGAGTCCGTCGGGTTCGCGCACAGTCGGCACCCCGACTATCGCGGTGTCGATGTTGAGCTCCCGGACCATCCGGCGGACCAAGGTGAGCTGCTGGTAGTCCTTCTCGCCGAAGAAGGCGACATCCGGCCCCACGACGTTGAACAGCTTGGCGACCACCGTGAGCACGCCGGCGAAGTGCCCGGCCCGGTCCGTGCCCTCCAGTTCGTCACCGAGCGGGCCCGGGTGCACGGTGATCCGCGCACCGTCCGGATACATGCTGCCGGCCGTAGGCGTGAAGGCCAGCTCGACACCCTCCTCACGGAGCGTGTCGAGATCGGCGTCCAGCGGGCGGGGGTAACGGTCGATGTCCTCGTTCGGCCCGAACTGCAGTGGGTTCACGAAGATCGACACGGCCACGACGGTACCGGGAAGGCGACGTGCCCTGCGGATCAGTTCTCGATGCCCCGCGTGCAGCGCGCCCATCGTGGGCACCAGTGCGATCCGGCGACCGGCGGAGCGCAGCGCCCTGGCGACCCGGCGGAGCCGCTCCGGCTCGACGTGCACCGTCAGCTCGCCGGCCGTGTAGTCGGTCCTGGTGAGGTTCATCCGCCTGCCTCCTCGTCGGGTGCCGGCTCCTCGTTGAGCACCGTCTCTTCGTTCAGGACGGACAGGACGCCGGGCACGGCATCGGCCCGCAGCACTCCGGCGTTGGCGGCGCGGCGCGCTGTCCGGCGAGCCATCGCCAGGTAGCCGGGCAGGATGTCCGGGGCGGATTCGCGAAGCACGGCGACGTGGGTACGCAGGGTCGCCACGTCGCCACGCGAGGCCGGACCGGTCAGCGCACGGTCGCCGTGGCGAAGCGCGTTGTCCAGCGACGCCGAAAGCAGCGGGGCGATCAGTCGCTCGGCCGACGAGACTCCGGCGTCGCGCAGCAGGTCCGTGCACTCCGTGACGAGCGTCGCGAGATGGTTGGCGCCATGGGTCAGCGCGGCGTGGTAGAGCGGACGCGCCGCTTCCGGGATCTGCACGGGCTCGGCACCCATCTCGACCGCGAGCGCCTGTCCAACGCTCCAACCAGCCTCGTCGTGTTCGTCCGCGGTGACACCGACACAGCAGGACGCCATCCGCTGCAGGTCCTCCTCCCGCCCGGTGAAGGTCATCGCGGGATGCAGGGCGAGTGGCAGTGCGCCGAGATCGGCGGCGGGCCGCAGGACCGACACCCCGTGCGCACCGCAGGTATGCACAACGATCTGGCCTGGCCGCAGCGAACCCGTCGCGGCCAGGCCGCGGACAAGACCGGCCAGGGCGTCGTCGGGTACGGCGAGCAACACGAGGTCGGCCCTTGTGGCGACCTGGTCGACGGCGAGTACCGGCACGCCGGGCAGCAGGCGCTCCGCGCGACGCAGCGAGTCGTCGGAGACCGCACTGACGGCCACCACGACGTGGCCGGCCCTGGCAAGGGCGGCGCCGAGCACCGAACCCACCCGACCGGCGGAGATCACGCCGACCGCGAGTCGCGCAGGGCGACTCACGGTGTTACCCCCGTGGCACCCATACCCCGCTCCTCTGTCGTCACAGATCCGAACCTCCACCGCCTCGGACGGTGGGCGCCGAACAAGTATTCACCTGCCCTGCCGCTGGCCGTGACCCTGTCGTGCCGTCTTCCTGCTGACGCTGGCCCGCGAGGCGGCCACCCGTGCCGCCCGCATCGCGGTGAGGAGGGCCTGCTGGCGTTCTTCGGTGTCCCGGCCGACCCTGCCGTGCTCGGCGGCGTCGACGAGGAAGGCGAGCTCCGTCACGGCGGTCTGGTAGTCCGAAACCGCACGGGCGGCCGGGCGGCCGCCCCGCTGGCGCGCCTTGGCCCGCCAGCTTCGGCGGCCGGGGAGACTGGCCAGCAGGTCGACCTCGCTTCGGGCGATCCAGCCGGCGTTGACCATCCCCGGTAGCCGCTTGGCGATGACCCGCTGCTCCCTGCGCCGCTGCCAGACCACGAGCGTGATCATCGCGACGAGGAGGGGCAGTATCACCAGGAAGTAGACGGTCAGGAAGGCGTTGGCGCCGCCAAGGGTCGCCGAAGAGTTCCACAGCGAGTGCAGCAACACAGCCGCCAGGTACCCCGCCAGCGGGGCGACAACAGCGACCTTGCGGCCGCGGTGGCGGGCGGCGATTCCGATCCCGATTCCCATCATGGCGGTGAACAGCGGGTGAGTGAACGGCGCGAGCACGCCGCGCAGGATGAACGCCGCGATCACCCCGCTGGTGGCGTTGCCGAAACCGTAGTCGGCGAACACCCTACCGAAGTAGTAGATGTTCTCGGTGAAGGCGAAGCCGGCCGCGGTGAACCCGGCGTAGACGACGCCGTCCACCAGGCCGTTGAGCTCCCGGCGGCGCAACACGAGTAGGCCGATCAGCAGGACGCCCTTGGCGGCCTCCTCCACGACCGGCGCGGACACCGTCGCGGCGATCGTGTCGCCGCCGCCGTGGCCGAGCACGCGGTCACCGAGCGCCTCGGCGGTGCTGTTGATCAGCAGCGAACACGTTGTCGCACCGCAGGCGCCCCAGGCGAAGCACAGCCACAGCAGCTTTGGTGGCTCCGGTTCCCACCGATCCAGCCACAGGAAGGCGGCGACCACCGGTCCGACCGGCAGCAGGGCGGCGGCCGCGCCAACCAGAACAGGCAGTTGTCCCACCTTGGCGGTGCCGAGACCGAGCAGGATGAGGGCGCACAGTCCAAGGGCGATCAGCCCAAGCACCGGCGCGAGCACCGTGCGGGTATGGGACCTCCGCCGTGGCGGTGGTGCCGGAACGGCAGTCGCTGTCACGGGGGAAACCATAGGGGTGCCCACTCATAGGCTTGCGCGGTGAGTCACCCCTCCTGGCGGGACGCCTGGCATGCGGCCCTGTACGCCCCCGGCGGCTTCTTCGCCCGCGGCGAGCGTCCCGCCGGTCATTTCCGGACATCCGCGCTGGTCGGCCCCGAGCTGGCCGAGGCGCTCGTCGAAATGCTCGCGAGGATCGATCACGCGTTGGGTGGCCCCCCCAGGCTCGACGTCGTCGACATGGGCGCTGGTGGTGGTGAGCTCGCCGGCATGATGCGCGAGTTGGCCGGCGCACAGCTGGGACGCCGGCTGCACGTCACCGCCGTCGAGCTCGTCCCACCGGCGCCGATGGAGGGGGTGCGTTGGTCACCCAGCCTGCCCGACGAGATGGTCGGCCTGCTGATCGGACACGAATGGCTCGACTCGGTGCCCTGCGAGGTGATGATGGTCCGCGAGGCGCGCACAGTGCGGGTGCACGTGGACCGGGCCGGCAACGAGTATCCCGGCGACGTGGTGTCCTGCCGGTGGCAGCGGCGGTGGTGGCCGCTGTGTTCGGAGGGAGACCGGGCAGAGGTCGGCGAGTCCCGTGACGTCGCGTGGGCCGCGGCGGTGTCGCGGGTGCGGGCGGGCGCCGCGCTCGCCATCGACTACGGACACACGCGCGCCGACCGTCCGCGGCACGGCACGCTGACCGGCTACCGGCGTGGCCGACAGGTCCCCCCGGTGCCGGACGGTAGCTGCGACCTCACCGCGCACGTGGCCTTCGATTCCTGTGCCCTGGCCGCTCCCACCGATGGCACGGTGTTGACCACGCAGCGTGCGGCCCTCGCCGCGCTCGGGCTTCCGTCGGGAGCCCCGGCGGCGGCGCTCGCCGCAAGCGATCCGCTTGGTTGGCTCGCCACGACCGCACGCGTGGGTCGCGTCGCCGAACTGCGTGACCCGGCCGGTCTCGGCGGGTACGGCTGGCTGTTGCAGACCACCGCGGGGCTTTCGCCGCGCGGACTGTTGTCGTGCGGGCTGCCGTCGGTCACCTGAGCGGCACGGCTGACGGTGCCCGATCCATCGGGCGCGGCCGGGTTGTGCACCATTGTGGATGTGCGGGAGCGGATCACGATCGGTGTCGGCGCCGGTGCCGGCCATCTCGGTGTCGACCATGTTGTCGACCTCGGCCCGCTGCATCCGTCGGCGCACGGCGCCTACCGGCTGCGGCTCACCGTCGACGACCTGCTGATCACATCGGCGGAGCCCCTCGTCGGCCACCTGCACCGGGGCGCTGAGAAACTTTTCGAGGTCCGCGACTATCGACAGGTCCTCACGCTGGCCAATCGGCATGACTGGCTCGCCGCGTTCTGCAACGAGCTGACCGTGGCGCTCGCCGTCGAGCGAATGATCGGCATGGAGGTGCCAGCGCGGGCGGTGTGGCTGCGCACCATCCTGTGCGAACTGAACCGGATGCTCGCCCACGTCGTTTTCCTTGCCCCGCTGACGCGGAGCCTCACGGCCGTCCCCACGGCGGGAACCGCGGCCGCACAGCGATGTCGGGAAGCCGTTCAGGCCGTGATGGAACAGGCCAGTGGTGGTCGGATCCACTTCATGGCCAACCGGATCGGAGGCCTGCGGGAGGATGTGCCCGCCGGCTGGACCGACGCGGTGCGCGCGGCCACGCGTACTGTGCACTCGCTGCTGGGTGCCATCAGGGCAGCGACCGTCGACGACGACGCATTCCGGCGCAGGCACGAGGGGCTCGGGACGCTGTCCGAGCAGGCCGCCCTCGCCCTTGGTGTCACTGGTCCGATCGGGCGTGCCAGCGGGGTCCGCGTCGACCTCCGCGATGACGACGCGTCAGAGGTCTACGCGGCGCTGGATGTCCGGCCGGTGCTGCGTGCGGCGGGGGATGCCCTTGCCAGGGTCGAGTGTGTCGTCGGTGAGGTGGAACAGTCGATCCGGCTGGTGGACACCTGCCTCGACAGGTTGCCGAGCGGCCCGGTGAACCTGCGTCTGCCGAAAGTGATCAAGGCGCCTGAGGGGTCCTGCTACGTCTGGACCGAGGCGCCGCTTGGCATCTCGGGCGTGTACCTGACCTCGCGCGGCGAGAAGACGCCGTGGCGGTTGAAGTTGCGCACGCCGTCGTTCAACAACATCCAGGCACTCTCCGCGCTGCTGCCCGGCACCGGAGTCGCCGACCTTCCCGTGGTTCTCGGCTCGTTCGCCGTCGTGGTAGGCGACATCGACAGGTGACACGGCTCGCCAGCGCCGCGGCAAGGCATCGCGCCACCGCCGATCAGTCGTCGTCCCGACGATGCCGCCGGCTGGTCGGTTCGGCCCTGCCATAGCTGGCAAGCAGCTCACTGACGGACTTGCCGGCAGCATGCGCGCCGGCCGGGACCGCTGACCGCGCGGCGGAGGCGCTGGCGGCGGTACTTCCATAGGGAAACGGTGCTATCAGTGGATCGGAAGGCCAGCCGCCCGGCGTCGAGTACCGACTGACCTCCTCGTTCCTGTCGTTGTCCAGTCTGCGGCGGCGGCCGGTGTGTCTGTTGTCCCTGTCTCCGCCGGCGTGTGCCGGATCCACCTGTTCCGGCGTCACCGGTCGTGCCGGCGCGGGAATCAGGGAATGCCGTGATGGTGGACCCTCGGGCTTGGGAGCTGGCATCGATGCGGGGGGCGGTGTGGTGCGGCTGCCCTCCGCCGGCTTGTGCGTGCTTGGCGCCGTCGGAGGGGTTGGTGTGTGGAGCGGGTGGCGGACCGCGGCGTCCGCGGGCTCTGGCTGGCGGAAATCGGAAGGGCGAACCCGCGTTGCGGCCACCCCGGGAATCGCCGTCTTGTACGGCTGGGGCTGTCGGCGCTCCGGCTTGTGCGGTTGACGTTGCGGCCTCGAGGGCTGCTCGTGATGCACCTGCGCCGGCGACCTGACCGTCTGTGACGGTTCGGCGGGCTTCGCCGTGGCTCGGACCGGTTGGCGAGCCGGTCCGTAGTGGCTCTCGCGTGGGCGGGCCGGCGCCGGATGAGCCGGCGTGGGGTGGGCCGCTGGGGCATGGGTCGGCGCGGGGTGGGGCTGTCTCGAGACCGACGGCTCCTTCGGGACACGCTCGAGCAGTTCCGTCGGTGCACCGCGGTCGTCGATCGACTGGTTGCCGCGGGCATCAATAGTGACGGCCTTGCGCCGCTCGCTGACGGCCATTCGGTCATCACCCATCGCGAGCAGCCGCGACTGGTCGGACAGTGCCCGCATCCTGGTGGACTCCGCACGAAGGGCGACCCGCTCGACGAGCACCTGGCCACCGACGAGGGCTTCGAGGTTCTCCCGCAACATGTGCAGCTCGCCGCGAAGTGCGTCGAGGTCCCCCTTGGCCTCCTCCTGAACCTCGCGTCGTAGGGTGGCCTCCACCTCGAGTTCGTACTCACGGCGCGCCGCGACCTCACGTGCCAGCTCCAGCTCGTAAATCGTCCGCAGGTCGACGGCGTCGTCCTCCCTCACCGCCGCCTCTTTGCGATACCGCACTGTCAGGAAGGCTCCGATGAGCGCCGCCCACAGGGCGGCGAGCACACCGACTCGCAGGAACCTCGGGTCGTTGCTCAACACCACCAACGCGGTCGCGGCGAGCCCAAGCACAAGGATGACTACTAAGAGTAGTTGAGTATAGCCGTGACCGTCACCGTGTTCATCGTCGGTCAAGCCGCTGCGGCCGGTCATGACCCCACGGTACCGGTCAGTTACGCGAATGAGACCTCTCGGCGCCCAACAAATTGGTCAGCTTCGGTGGGACTGACCGTGACCCCGTGGTGGGCCGGGCGTCTTACAACTGTGCTCCAACCACAACGCGGCACCGACAAGGAGTGCGGCACCGACAAGCCCGACCAACGCCGAAACGAGATCGCTCGCCGCCGCGGCCACCTGTGAACGCTGTGGAAGCAAGTACCCTCCTACGCCCGCCCACACGCCGAACATCAGCGCGCCGACCAGCGAGGAAGCCTTTGCCAGCGCCACCGCACGCGCGGTGAGCAGGGGACGCACCCTCCGATCCGCGATCCGGGCCTTCAGCTGTAGAGCGAAGACCGCCTCGACGGCGGCGAGCACCCCGAACGGGACGCCGGCCAGGGTCGGCAGCGGCGGCAGTACCGAGTAGAGGCCGGGCAGCGCGGCCGCGACGATCACCCCGGCGGCCAGCGCGACGGTGAGCAGATCTCGAAACCTGGTGAACCTCATCGCCACTCCAGCCGAAGGTCGTCGCGGCGCCGGACGCCCTCGGTGTCGAGCCCGGCGACGAGGTCGGCGACCCGACCGTGGCCGGGCAGCACCGCGTCCGGTTCCACGTCGAGCCACGGGACGAGCACCGTGGCCCGCACCGGTGTTCCGGGATGGGGCAGTAGCAGGTCGGGATGGTCCGAGCGGACCTGGTCAACCGACACCACGTCCACATCGAGTGTCCGGGGGCCCCAGCGCAGCGTCCGCCGCCGGTCTGCCTGGTCCTCCAGCCGTTGGCCACGCCGGAGCCACGTCCACTCGTCAACGTTGTCGGCGGCGACAAGGAGCACGGCGTTGAGAAAGTCGCCCTGGTCCCGCACACCCCACGGTGTGGTCTCGTACACCGGCGACACGGCGACGAGGTCGTCATGGAATCCGTCAACGGCACGCTGAAGATGACCCAGTCGGTCACCAAGGTTGGAGCCCAGCGAGAGAACGGCGCGTGTCATGGGGACACCATCGATCCACCCCTGCCGCCGCGACGGGACCGCCGAATCGTCACCGCGACGTCGGCGAAGGTCAGCGGGATCGGCGCGGACGGCTTGTGGATCGTGATCTCGGTGGCGTGTATGCGGGCATCCGCCATCACCGCGTCGGCTACCCGGCCCGCGACGGCCTCGATCAAGTCACACGGTTCGCCCGCCACGATCGTCGCCGCCGTTTCGGCGAGCTGGCCGTAGTGCAGGGTTCGGGCCAGGTCGTCGGTGGCCGCGGCCGCCGACAGGTCGAGCCACACCACGATGTCGACGAGGAAGTCCTGGCCATCGCGTCGTTCCTCGGGGTACACCCCGTGGTGCCCCCGCACCCGCAGCCCGGTCAGAGTGATCCGATCGGTCACCGCATTCCCCCGTTCGCCCATGCCGACGCCACCGAGATAGCGTCGAGAGACCGGTCGACATCATGCACGCGCACCCCCCAGGCGCCGTTGGCGGCGGCGAGCGCGGAGACGGCGGCGGTGGCGGTCTCCCGCTTGTCCGGCGGGCGCGGAGTCCCGTCCTTGTCAGCGAGCAGAGCACCGAGAAAACGCTTGCGGGACGCGCCCACCAACACCGGGAAGCCGACGGCCAGCAGCTCACCGAGGCCGTGCAGCAGCGCCCAGTCATGGTTGCTGCGCTTGGCAAAGCCCAATCCGGGATCCAGCACGAGCGCGTCGGCCGCCACACCCGCGGAAAGGGCCGCGTCCACCCGCGCGGACAACTCGGCGCGCACGTCGGTGACAACGTCGTCATAGTGGGCGAGTTCGTTCATGTCCTTACTGTGGCCTCGCCAATGCATGAGGATCCACGGCACTCCGGACGATACGACCACCTTCACCATGTCCGGGTCCGCGAGCCCGCCTGAGACGTCGTTCACGATGACGGCGCCGGCCGCGAGCGCCGCGTCGGCGACTCTCGCCCTCGTGGTATCGACGCTGACCACCACCCCCTCGGCGGCAAGCAGTTCGATGACCGGAACGATCCTGGCCGCCTCCACGTCGGCAGTGGCCCTGTCCGCGCCAGGGCGGGTCGACTCACCACCGACGTCGATCAGGTCGGCGCCTCGTCGCCACAGTGCCAGTCCGTGTCGGACGGCGTCGTCGACGTTGTGGTAGCGGCCGCCGTCGGAAAACGAGTCAGGAGTGACGTTCAGCACGCCCATCACGACACAGCGCCCCGGGGCCGGCAGCGACGGATGCACTTAGCGCCCCTTGATCAGGTCGATCGCCTCGGCCCTCGACAAGGCGGAGGACTTGAAGATGCCGCGCACGGCGGACGTCGTGGTGCGAGCCCCCGGCTTGCGCACGCCCCGCATCGCCATACAGAGGTGTTCCGCCTCGATCACGACGATGACCCCGCGCGGGTTCAGCCTGTTCACGAGCGCGTCAGCGATCTGGGAGGTCAGCCGTTCCTGCACCTGCGGCCGCTTGGCGTACAGATCGACCACTCTGGCCAGTTTCGACAATCCCGTGACCCGGCCCTCGCCGTTGGGGATGTACCCGACGTGGGCGACGCCGTGGAACGGGACGAGATGGTGCTCACACGTCGAGTACATGGGAATGTCGGTGACCAGGACCAGTTCTTCATGGCTTTCGGCGAACGTCTTGGCCAGCACGGACTCGGGGTCGGTGTAGAGCCCGGCGAACAACTCCCGATAAGCCCTCGCGACCCGTGCCGGAGTCTCGCGAAGGCCCTCCCGGTCCGGATCCTCGCCGCAGGCGAGCAGAAGTTCGCGAATGGCGGCCTCGGCACGGCCACGGTCGAACCTGCCCACCGCTGACGGAACAGCCCCGTCGGAGTGCTTGCCGCTGTTCTCCGGGGGGCCGCTCCTGTCAACCGTGCTCCTCACCGGGCGTCGTTCGGATCGTCCGGCTCAGGCGAGTCTTCCCTCGCTCCGCTCCTGCTGCCCTGCTGCCCCCGCGACGGCCACGTGCCGTTGGGTGCCGTCGCCGGGGTCCAACCCGGCGGGGCACCGTAGTTCGGTGGGCCTAGCGGAGTCGTCGGCACCGCACCGTTGGGAGCGGTGCCATAGGGAGCGGCACTGTATGGTCCGCTGCCGTTGGCACCCGGTGTCGGCTCCGTGTGCTGCGCCTGCGGCAGTTCGCCTCCGCCGTGAACCGTCGCGACCGGTGTCGGCTCAGGCTCCTCGGTTACCGGCGGCCACGGCTCGCCGCGTTCCTTGGCCAGCTCACCGGGAGTCTTGATCGGCGGCTTGTCCGAGGGCGGTCGGTTGCCGAAGTTGTTGAACTCGGTGATCCTCGGTCGCTTCTGCACCCTGGCGAAGATCCGCTCCAGCTCCTTCTGGTGCAGGGTCTCCTTTTCGACCAGTTCCAGTACGAGATCGTCGAGCACGTCACGGTAGGTGTTGAGCACCTGCCACGCCTCATCGTGCGCGGCCTCGATGAGCTTGCGCACCTCTTCGTCGATCTCGTGGGCGACTTCGAGGGAGTAGTCCGGGGCGTGGGACATCTGCCGACCGAGGAAGGGCTCACCCTCCTGCTGCCCGTACTTCACCGCACCAAGTCGTGCGCTCATGCCGTAGTCGGCGACCATAGCGCGAGCGATCTTGGTGGCCTGCTCGATGTCGTTGGAAGCACCGGTGGTCGGCTCGTGGAACACCAGTTCCTCGGCGGCCCTGCCGCCGAGGGCGAAGACCAGTCGAGCGATCATCTCGGAACGGGTCATCAGGTCCCTGTCCTCTTCGGGAACGGACAGGGTGTGGCCGCCCGTGCGGCCCCTTGCCAGGATGGTGACCTTGTACACCGGGTCGATGTCCGGCATGGCCCACGCGGCGAGGGCGTGCCCCGCTTCGTGGTACGCGGTGATCTTCTTCTCCTTCTCGGAGATGATTCTGCTCTTGCGGGCCGGGCCGCCGATCACCCTGTCGACCGACTCCTCGAGCGCGGCACCGGTGATGATCTGCCCGTCGTGGCGCGCGGTGAGCAGCGCGGCCTCGTTGATCACGTTGGCCAGGTCCGCCCCAGAGAAGCCGACGGTGCGCTTTGCCAACCCGTCGAGGTCCGCGTCGCTCGCCAGTGGCTTGCCCTTGGCGTGCACTCGCAGGATCGCTTTGCGCCCACGGAGGTCCGGCGCGGACACCGGGATCTGCCGGTCGAAGCGGCCGGGGCGCAACAGCGCGGGATCCAGGATGTCGGGACGGTTCGTCGCCGCGATCAGGATGATCCCGCCACGCGAGTCGAAGCCGTCCATCTCGACGAGCAGCTGATTGAGGGTCTGTTCGCGTTCGTCGTGGCCACCGCCGAGACCGGCGCCGCGGTGCCGGCCGACAGCGTCGATCTCGTCGACGAAGATGATGCACGGGGCGTTCTGCTTGGCCTGCTCGAAGAGATCACGGACGCGAGAGGCGCCGACACCGACGAACATCTCGACGAAGTCGGAGCCGGAGATCGAGTAGAACGGCACCGCGGCCTCGCCGGCAACGGCCCGTGCCAGCAGCGTCTTGCCGGTTCCTGGCGGTCCGTACAGCAGCACACCCTTGGGAATCTTGGCGCCGAGTGCCTGATAACGACCGGGGTTCTGCAGGAAGTCCTTGATTTCCTGCAACTCCTCCACTGCCTCGTCCGCACCGGCGACGTCGCCAAAGGTGGTCTTGGGCATGTCCTTGGACAGCTGCTTGGCCCTGGACTTGCCGAAGTTCAACACCCGGTTGCCGCCGCCCTGGACGTTGTTCATCATCCACATCAGGGCGAGCAACAGCAGTCCGATCGGCACCAGGATGATCAGCATCTGGACCAGGGCCGACTCGGTGGTGACCGTCACATCGTACTTGCCGACCTTGTTGGCCGGGTCCTGCAGCATTTTGAAGATCGCGTCCTCGGACTGGTTACCGGGGAAGTACGCAAGGATCTTGTCGTGCCCATCGACCGGGTTGTTCAGATCGAGACGGAGCCGCTGCTCCTTGTCGTCGAGCAGGGCCGCCTTGACATTGCCCCGCTGTATCTGCTCGATTGCCTGCGACGTCTGCACGGTGTAGTACCCGCGTGTCGTGTCGGTGAGCAGGTTCCACGCGGAGATCACAAGTACCCCCGCCACAATCCACATCAACGGATGGCGGAGAACACGCTTACGGTCCATGCACCTACGGCCGTCGGGCGGCCTCGACCCTCCCTGACTTGCACATCGGGCGGTGGGCACACCACCCGAGGACGGGACACCCCGGTTCCCCTAGCGTACCGCCCGAGACGGACTGCTCGTCACGGGAACTTGACAGGCGCCTCCGACCCTTCCTTCAGCGCCCAACGGACGGGACCCCACTGATGTTCCCCACTCGGCGGCCGTGCTCCGGCGGTGCCGCGGCACCGCCCGGTCAATTCGAGTAGACCGCCGGTTCGAGGGTCCCGATGTAGGGCAGGTCGCGGTATCGCTCCGCGTAGTCGAGCCCGTAGCCGACCACGAACTCGTTGGGAATGTCGAAGCCGACGTAGCGGACCGGCACCTCGACCTTGACCGCGTCCGGCTTGCGGAGCAGCGCACACACCTGCAGCGAGGCCGGCGCGCGTGAAGCGAGGTTCTTGAGCAGCCAGGACAGGGTGAGCCCCGAGTCGATGACGTCCTCGATGATCAGCACATCCCGCCCGGCGATGTCCCGGTCCAGGTCCTTCAGGATGCGCACCACCCCCGACGAGGAGGTTGCCGACCCGTAGGAGCTCACTGCCATGAACTCCAGTTGAACCGGCATCGGCAGTGCCCTCGCCATGTCGGTCATGAACATCACCGCGCCCTTGAGCACGCCGACGAGCAACAGGTCCGAACCGTCGCGGCCAGCCGAATAGTCAGCGGCGATCTGCTTGGCGAGTTCGTTGATCTTGTCACTGATCTGCTTCTCGGTGATGAGCACGGAGGCGATGTCGCCCTCGTACACAGGCAGTTCCCCCTTGCGGTGCCGGTAGATACCAGTCCGACCGAAAGCGGGCGGTGCCGCTACCGCCAGTCTTCTTGGTATGTCGGCCGTCCCGGTTCGGCTTGGTCGAGGAGTAGCCTGCCATGCTCGCGTCGCGCCACCAAGCCGCCCCTGAGGAGGACACCACCCTGACCGCGCCAGTCACCCACCAGGTCGTCGATCCTGCGCAACTGGGCGTCGGTGACGTTGGCCACACCAGATTCGAGGAGCCACTGACGCACCGCCCGCCTGCGCACCGCCGCGGCGACACCGGCAAGCGCACATGCGTCGACGCTCCCCTCCCGCCAAGGAGGGCCCTGGTCTTCGCGGGCGCGATCCAGCAGGTGCTTGGCGAACTCGTCCAACGCCTCGCAGTCCTCACGCAGCTGCGCCGCGGTGCGAGCGAGCGCGGCGGCAACCCCGCCCTGCAGGACGTCCTCCAGCAGCGGCAGCACTTCATGCCGCAGTCGAACCCGAGTGAAAGCCGGGTCGATGTTGTGCGGATCCCGCCATGTGTCCAGTCCGAGCGCGGCGCAGGCCTGTTCGGTGGTGACTCGCGTGAGACCGAGCAGTGGGCGCCCCCATGGTGGATTCAGCGGTCGCATACCGGCGATCGACCGGGGCCCGGAGCCGCGGCCGAGACCAAGCAGGACGGTTTCGGCCTGGTCATCGAGGGTGTGACCGAGTAGGACAAGCGCACCCTGCGTCGGCATGGATCGGCTGAGCGCGGTGTATCGTGCGCGCCGTGCCGCCGCCTCGGGGCCGCCTGGGCCGTCGACTCTGACTGGGAGGACCCGCACCTCGTCGAATCCGATGCCGTCGAGTTGGGCGGCCGCCCGCGCCGCCACCTCGGCGGACCCGGACTGCAAGCCATGGTCGACCACCAGTCCGCGGACACGAAGGCCGAGCCGGCGCGTCACGTGCCGCGCACCCGCGGCCAACGCCAGGGAGTCGGCCCCGCCCGACACGCCGACGCCGATGACGCCGCTGGTCAGCTGCCCTGCGTCTCGTGCGGCGGACAACAGGCGCTTGACGGCTGAACGAACCGCGGACACCGCTTGATCAGGCTGCGTCACCATGCGGGCCTTTGTAGTGTGTGCCGAGTGTGTGAAGCCCCCTCCCATCCCAGGGGGGCGACCCCGTCTCCAGTCTATCGGCGGTCGGCTGCGGGCAACGCGGACCGAGTGGTGGTTGTGGACAGTTCGACTGCCTGTGGACAAACGGTTGCGCAGGCCGTTCTCATGGGAGGACGCGGCGCAGCCAGGCGCCCGGATCGGCGATTTCGGCGCGGGACGGAAGTGTGTCCGGCGCGGTCCACACCACGTTGAAGCCAGCCATGCCGACAGCGTCAACGACATGTCGGGTAAATGCCGACCCCACCGCGTACTGCCGGATTTTCGCCTCGACCCCGAGTGCCGTGCGCAGTATCCGATCCAGCAGGCCGCCGCCCCTCCGCCGAACCGTGAACTTGCTGCGCAGGGTCGTGACCGAAGGCACCACGGCCGGACCGACGGCGTCCATCACGTGATCGGCATGCCCTTCCAGCAGGGTAGACAGCGCGATCAGCCGATCGAGCACGGCCCGCTGTTCCGGCGACTGGATCAGTTCGATCAGGCCTACCCCAGGGTCAGGAGGGCTGCCCGACCTGGACCGCAGCTTGGCGGCACGGACCATCTCGGGAATGCGGCCGGCCACCCTGATCGCTGTCTCGTCCGCGAGCGACATCAGCTGCCCCACCTGATCGGCGAAGTAATCGCGCAGCCACGGCACAGCGGTGAACTGGAGCCGATGAGTGACCTCATGCAGGCAGACCCACAGGCTGAAGTCGGCGGACGGCACGTCCATCGCCCGCCGGGCGCCGACGATGTTGGGTGCCACCAGGAGCAGCCGCCCGGAGCCGCCGAATGGATCGTACTGGCCCAGTACCCGGGTACTCAGGAACGCCAGCACCATGCCGGCCTGCATACCGGTTGTCCCGGCCATCATCACGCCAAGAGGCCCAGGAGGGTTCGCCGAAAGTGCGCCCTCGGTGAGCGTGGCCAGTCCGTCGCAGGCGTTCCTGACCCAGCCGTGGCGGTCGACGACCTGCCCCTCGCGCAATGGCAGGCCGTCACCGAGCATGGTGAGCTCGCGGACGTGCCGCTCCGCTCTCACCGACAACCCCCGCAATTCGCGGACCGCCGCTTCCGCCTCCGACTTGGGAACAGTCGGCCCCGAGCGGATCAGGCGTTGAGCGGTCGACGCCGCGATTCCCCAGTCGATCGGCGACGGTGTGCCACCAGACGGCAGTGCACCCGCAGCGTTTCCCGCATTCACCACAATGACGCTACCGCCGTTTCTCACCCACAGACAGGCTCAGTGACATCCGCACCCACTCAGCGAAGCGGCGACCGCGTCCAGTGCCGATCGGCCGGTGTTGGTGTCAGAACCATTGGACATCAACGCGAACACCAACACATGATTGTCCGCGTCCAGCACGACACCGGCCAGGGTGTTGACTCCGGACAAGGTCCCCGTCTTGGCGCGGACCATACCCCTCCCCAACGAGGAGCTGCCGTCCCTGTAACGGTCCGACAGCGTGCCGCTGCCGCCTGCCACCGGCAGGCCGTTGAGCAGCGGGCGCAGCTTGGCCGTTCGTGGGTCGTCGCCACCTGGCTTTGCCGCGACGGCAAGTATCGAACTGAGCAGCTTAGCGGTCACTCTGTCTGAAGTGGACAGCCCACTGCCGTCGACCATGGTGACGCCGGTGAGATCGAAGTTGTTCCGCTGCAGGACGGCGAGCACGGCCTGGCTGCCCCCGGCGAATGTGGTCGGGGCACCCGTGGAATGGGCGACCTCCCTGCTGACCGCTTCGGCGAGCACGTTGTCGGAGATCAGCAGCAGATTGTCGACAAGATCTGCGAGCGGAGCCGAGGACACCGATCCGAGGACCTTCGCGCCTGTCGGAGCCGTTGTCGCGGCGACCTGCCCGGGGTCGGCGCCAAGCCGTTTCGCGAGCATCTTCGCCGCGTCGGCGGCTGGTGTCGCAGTCCGTGGCGGTTCGCTCTGGTCCGGGTCGTGTCGGCCGCCGTCGAGCATCAACGGGCTGATCGGCGCCACGGATCCGCCGGCAACGTCACGGGGATCCCAGCCCGGTGCGAGCTGTTCGCCGGAGTATCTGCTCACGTCGAACAGGACCTTGTGCACCGGGCCGCCGGCGGCCGCGCGAACCTGGGCGACCAGATCGTCAAGGTGCGGTGCGCCGGGATAGACCGATTCCTTGCCGACCGGCAGCGAGGAGAGGGTCGGGTCACCGCCGCCGACCATGATCACGGTGTCCGGTTCCGCGCCGGCGACCACGGTGGTCGTGAACCGGCTCTGTGGGTCGAGGCTGAGCAGTGCGGCGGCCGAGGCAAGCAGTTTGCCCGCCGAAGCGGGAGTGAGCGGTGTCGCGGAGTCGGCCTCCCACAGCGAGTGGCCGGTGGCGGGGTCGACGACGCTGCCGGTGAGCCGGCCGAGGGCGGGTGCGCCGGCGGGACCCGCCAGTGCCGACCGGACACCGTCGGGTGTCGGCGCGGTGCCGCCTGTCGCTGGCCGCAGTTGAGGTGTCGGATCGCTGGTGGCCGGCGCCGCGGTCGTCGCGGCCGTTCCGAAGCCGACAAGTCGGGCGAGGCTCGTGCCGCCGAACGCGGCGCCGAGGCCGACGAGGCCCACCGCCAATGCCGCGATGACGACGCGCTGGCGCCCACCGCCGTGCGGTGCCGGCACCGCGACGTCGGGCGTCTCCTGCTCGGCGCCGATCGGCTCCCCGGTCGACTCGGTCGGCGGCTCCTGCCGCTGCGGCGGATAACGCCGGGGTTCGGCAGGCGAGGGGATTCGAAGCGTGGCGGGCTGGCCGGGAACCTGGGTCGTGGCAGGCTGGTTGGGAACCTGGCCCGGGTAAGCGGGGATCTGTACCGTCGGTGGATCCTGGCGGGCCCGTTCACTGTCGACCGGAAGCTTCATCGTGTCGTCGATGGACAGCCGGATCGTCAGCGGATCGGCCACATTCACCTGTTCGAGGGGTTCTGGCTCCGCCGTCGACGGGTTCGCGGCCACGGTGTCGCCATCCATGACAGGCCACTCGGAAAGGTCGAGCTGACCTGCGTACTCAGGGTCCTCCGCGGATGGCGGCGGCCATCCCGCCGCTGGCTGGCCCGGTACGGACACGACGCCCTCCTCCAGGATCCGCGGCGAACACGGACCACACCCACGCTGCTCAGCAGCCCATTCGACACCGGTGTCACACGACTCGTGGTCCACACTAGTGCGGTGGCCCCAATGCCACGGACACCGTGTGCGGGCACGGCCGGAGGCACACACGACAGGCGAACGGACTAACGACAGTGGAATTCGACGTCACCATCGAGATCCCCAAGGGTGTGCGGAACAAGTACGAGATGGATCACGAGACGGGCCGGATCCGCCTCGACCGCACGCTGTTCACCGCGACGCAGTACCCGGCGGACTACGGATTCGTCGACGACACACTCGGCGAGGACGGAGATCCGCTGGATGCGCTGGTGCTCGTGCAGGAGCCGACCTTCCCGGGCTGCCTGATCAGGGCGAGAACGATCGGTATGTTCCGGATGACGGACGAGAAGGGCGGCGACGACAAACTGCTCTGTGTTCCCGCCGAGGATCCGCGCTCGGAGCATCTGCGTGACATCCACCATCTCAATGAGTTCCACAAGCTGGAGATCCAGCACTTCTTCGAGGTGTACAAGGAACTCGAACCCGGCAAGAGCGTGGACGGGGCGACCTGGGCCGGCCGCGCGGAGGCCGAAGCGGAGATCGAGCGTTCCTACCGCCGATACGCCGACGCGGTGGCCAGCGGGCAGCAGGCGCCCTTCGTTCGGCGCTGACTCCGGGCGCACCTGGCGTACTGGTCAGTAATATAGGTTCGTGGGTATCGACTACACGCTCATCGGCGAAGGCATGAAGCAGATCGTGCCGTGGATCCGTGCCAGCAACCTCGAGTTCGAGCGAATCGACGAGACGGGCGCGGTCGTCTTCCTACCTGACACCGAGGACACGCGCAACCATGTGGGTGGCCCCCATGCCGCGATGATCTTCGGCGTCGCGGAGACGGCCGCGGGAGCCGTGGTGATGGCCAACTTCGCCGAACTGCTCGGGCGGGCCACAGCACTCGTCGTCAGTGCCGAGATCCGATATCGCCGGGTCGCCAGGGGTGACCTGCGGGCCACTGCAGTGCTGACAAGGCCCGCCGACGAAGTCCGCGCCGAACTGGCCGATGGCCGACGCCCTGAGTTCCCAGTGCGGGTGACGGTGACCTCCGCCGACGACACCACCGTCGCGGAGGTCACCGTCGTCTGGACGCTGAACCCGGACCGCCGGTCCGGTGCGGCCGCGTCCGGTCCGGCGAAGCGGCCGCACTAGTCGGTCCGTACCCCCATTGACCTCGCTGTGCCGGCGACAGTCCGCATTGCCGCCGCCACGTCGGTGGTGTTCATGTCCGGTAGCTTGCGCTCCGCGATCGACCGCAGCTGCGCCTGGGTCAGACGCCCGGCCTCGAGGTGTCCTGGACGTGCCGAGCCCTTGCCGCCGAGGGCCTTGCGGATCAGGAACGCGGTCGGTGGAGTCTTCAACCGCAGATGGAAGGACCGGTCCTCGTTGACGGTCACCACAACTGGCACGATGTCGCCGCGCTGAGCGGCCGTCGACTCGTCGTAGCCGCGCTTGACCTCGCGCAGGTTCACGCCGGTCTGACCGAGCATCTTTCCGAGCTCGGCGATGGAGGCGTCACCGGCGGACAGCTCCATGGTGACCTGGAACAACTTCTTCTTCGGTGGCATGCCGGCGACGCTAAAGTCTGCCGTTACGTCACCCTCAAGTCGATTGTGCGGCAAACGTCGCGAAACATGACCCCCGCGACCAGCATCACGCGTGCAGCTGTCCCGGGAACAGGTACTTGTCCTCGGGGATCGTCGTGCCGTGGAACCACTCCTGGAAAAACCCGTCAAGGTTCACACCAGCGACCTGACCCACGTACTTCTCAAAGTCCGACCACGAGGCGTTGCCGGCATGGTGCGCCGCCGGCCACTGCTTGAGCACTGTGCTGAACGCGTCCTCGCCGATCATCCTGCGCAGCGCGTGCAGTGCCAACTGGCCCTTGTCGTAGACCGCGGTGAACTCGTTGCCCGGTCCCATGTCGTAGAGCTTCCCGGCCCAGTAGCCCGGTGTGTTACGCATCGCGGTAACCCGCTGCCGGTAGCGGTCGTCGAGATTGACGCCCTCTTTGGCCTCCGACCACAGCCACTGGGCGTAGCTGGCGAAGCACTCGTTGAGGCAGATGTCGGCCCAGTGGTTCACCGACACCGCGTCGCCCCACCACTGGTGGGCGTTCTCGTGCACCAGCGTGCTCAGGCCGACATTGGGGCTGTAGATCGGCCGGGTCTGGATCTCCAGCGAGAAGCCGACCTGGGCGGCGACGAAGATCCCACCCGCCGCGTCCTGTGGGTACTTGCCGAACTTGCTCGAAAGGAAATCGAGGATCTCCGGCAGTCGCGCCTCGTTGGTCCGCTCGTTGTCCGTTCCCGATCCGTACGCGTCGACGACGGGAGTGCCGTCGGCCAGTGTGGAGCGCTGCAACGTCCACTTGTCGATGCCGACCGTGGTCAGATACGGAGCGACCGGTGTGGTCTCGTCCCAGTGGAAGGTCGTCCAGCCGGCCTCCGTTGTCGTCGAGCCCTCGAGGCCGTTGGAGATCACCGCCCAGCCGGTGGGGACCCGCGCGGACAGGTGGAAACTCGCCTTGTCCGTCGGTGTGTCGTTGACCGGATACCAGGTTGCGGCGGAGTGTGGTTCGCCGGCGGCGAAAGCACCACCGGTGGTCGAGTACGTCCATCCGTTCCCGGTCGCCGCCGTGGGAACGCCGGCATAGCGCACCTCGGTCGTGAATCGCGCGCCGGAGTTCAGTGCCGCTGCCGGAGTGATCACGAGCTCGTGGGCACCGGTCCTGGTGAATGTGGCCGGCTGGCCGTTCACCGTCACCGCACTCACGGTCAGCCCGGTGAGGTCCAGGTTGAAGCTGCTCAAATCCTGCGTCGCCGTCGCGGTGACCGTGGTGTCACCGTCGAGGTGGTGGGAGGCCGGGTCGTAGCTGATCGAGACCATGTAGTCGCTTGCGTGGTAGCCACCGTTGCCGTCGGTCGGGTAGTACGGGTCACCCGCGCCGTCCCCGCCCGGTGTCGGCTGACCGGCCATGGCCGCACCGGCGGACAACAGCACACTGGCCAGCGTGGCCGTCGTGACGATCGCGGGCCGAAACCGGTGGAATGGTCTGATCACTGGTGCTCCTCTGTGCGAGGTCAGAACGTGGCTGACAGGCGCCCAGTTGACTTGGTACCCAGGGCGGGCTCGAGACGGCAAGGGTGGCGCCCGCTATGCGTGGATTGTCCCTACGATCGGACGGATTGATCGCGCTAGGCGTCAGCCATTGGCCTGTGAATAGTCAGCGGCCTGTGAACAGGGTGTCGACCTTGCCCGAGACGGTGTCGGTGACGCCCACCTCGACCAACCGTGCGCGGATCGGCTCGACCGGGTGCAGCGCGGTGATCCCGGCGGCGAGTTGCTCGGCGTCGATCTCCTGCGCCAGCGTGCAGTGCGGCACCCACGAGCCGGGCATGTGGTACGCGGACGGGTTTCGGATCTTCTTGGCGAGCACGTCGTGCACGGCCGAGTGCACGGCGAGCAGCTCGGTGTCGACGACCGCGGTGAGGAACAGTCCGGTTCGGTTCGTGGCGAACGTCGCAAGGGTGTACAGCCACAGGGCGGGCAACGACAGCAGGGCCAGCTCGTCGGCAAGGTCGGCACGGGTCCGCGCGGTGAACGCGGTGCCCATCGCGAAGGTGACATGGGGACGGTGCCCGCGGTGCGTCCGTGTGGCCATGCTTGGCACACCGGCCTTGTCGAGCCGTTTCCACAGCACACGCACGGCGTCGTCCGCCGCATCGTCGAAGAAGAACTCAAGAGCCTGTGCCATGAACACTCCACCTATCGCCACTCGCCGGGCAACGCGAACCGGCCGTCATCGGTCTGTTCGACAAGACCGTCCACGAGCAGCGAATCAAGGCAGCGGTCCCGCTGACCCTGGTTGGGCCAAGCGGCGTCGAGCAGCGGGCGTTCCACCGGTCCCTCGGTGCCGCGGAGCACGTCGAGCAGCCGGCCCCGCACCTGCCGGTCGGTACCGGCGAACCGCTGCACCGCCTTTGCCGGGCCGGTATACGGGGGACGGCCAGCGTGCTGCCAGGCGCACGTGTCGATCAGCGGGCAGTCGGCGCAACGCGGAGCGCGGGCAGTGCAGACCAGGGCGCCGAGCTCCATCAGCGCGGCGGAGAACCGCGCGGCAACCGGCTCGGCGGGCAACAGCGCCTCGGCATCGGCAAGGTCGCGGACCGTCGACGGCGGACCGGCATCGCCGGCACCGTGTACCGCACGGGCGACCACCCGCCGGACGTTGGTGTCGACGACCGGGCAGCGGCGACCATAGGCGAAGGCCGCCACGGCACGTGCCGTGTACGTCCCGACGCCCGGCAGTGCCTGCAGGGTGTCGAGGTCGGACGGCACGACGTCATCGTGCTCCTTGGCGATCACCCCCGCAGCCTCGTGCAAGCGCAGTGCCCGCCGCGGATAACCGAGTCTGCCCCAGGCGCGCACGACCTGGCCCTGGCTGGCGGCTGCGAGCGCTGAAGGCACCGGCCAGCGTGTCATCCATTCGTGCCAGACCGGCTCGACCCTGGCCACCGGAGTCTGCTGCAACATGATCTCGCTGACCAGCACTCCCCAGGCGGTGCATTCGGGGTGACGCCACGGCAGATCGCGCGCTGTCCGGTCGAACCAGTCCAGGAGCGTGTCGGCGGCAATCATCGGTGCCGATTGTCCCGCACCCGTGCCGCCGCACCGTACCGGGTCGCCGGTCCGCACTCAACCCGATCGAGCGACGGCCGTGGTCCACCGCCCACGACGTTCCTGGCGTTACCGTCGGCTGGTGATCGATCCAACGGGTCCGCACCCGCCGTCGGTGTACTGGCGCCGTCGCGCGGTGGCCCTCGGTGGCTCGATCCTGCTCGTGATCCTGCTCGCGGTCGCCATCTCGAGCTGGCTCGGCGGCGGATCGCGTGCCACGGCCCACCAGGCGGCCGAGCAGAGTGATGTCACCGACACGTCGGCCATGACCTCGTCACCGCCGACAAGCGGCACGATCGCGCAGGCGGCCGGATCGTCGTCCGCGTCGGCTGCGTCGTCGACGACGGTGCCCCCGACCACGACGACACCGCCGCCGCCCGGCCCGTGCCCGGACCCGGCGATCACCGTGGAGGCGCGGGTAGCCCAACCCCAGTACAAGGTCGGCCAGTCACCCCTGCTGACCCTCGTCATCACCAACTCCGGTCCGGTGGCATGCAACCGGGACCTCAGCCGACAGCTGCGTGAACTGGTGGTGCTGACCGGCGACGGGAAGACGAGACTGTGGTCGAGCGCCGACTGCTTCTACCAGCAGCCGCCGGAATCGAGGTTGTTGCAGCCGGGGGAGCAGGCCAGCTACAGCATCGCGTGGGCCGGACTGACCTCGGCTCCGCACTGCGCGCCGAGCGGGACGCGAGTGCCTGCCGGCAATTATGTCGTGGTCGGAAAACTCGGCGGCCTCACCAGCCAGCCGACCCCACTGCGGCTTGTCTGACCCTGCCGGCTTCGCGGAGGTCAGGGCGGCCTCACGGGCCGAACCAGCGTTCCTCCGTGGTCCGGGGCGCCGCCGACGAGGTGCCGATGACCAGCTCGGTCTCCAGGGTCACAACCCGAGGCTTGGCATGCTCCGCGGCATTGATCAGGAGCTCACCCGCTGCCTTTCCCTTCGCCAGCACGGGTTGACGCACTGTGGTCAGCCCGGCCCGCTCCGCATCGGCGATCCCGTCGAAACCGGTCACTGTCAGGTCGTGCGGCACGCGCAGCCCACGGCGGCGCGCCTCGGTGAGTGCGCCGAGCGCGAGAATGTCCGAAGTGCAGATCAACGCCGTGACGTGTGGATCACGATCCAACAGCTGCTTCGCGGCCGAGGCGCCGTTGGCCACGGTGTGGTCGAACCGCTCGACGACAGGCACGCTGGCCCAGTCGACAGCGACCGTGCCGAACGCGTTCGCCAACGCCGCCAGCCTGGCTCTCTGCACGTGGAAGTGCGCCTCACGCTGGCGCTGCATGGGAACGAAGTCGTCGTTGCGATCCCGGTCGAGTCGCATACACAGCACGCCGACCCTGCGGTGCCCCAGTTCGATCAGGTGACGGGCGATCCCAGAGATCGCGGCGCCGTCATCGATGCCGACCCGGTCAACGGTGTCCAGCTCGGGCTGGTCGGCCACCACGGTCGGGACCGGACGTTCCAGTACGGCGGCAAGATGCGGGTCGTCGGCCGGCACCGAGTAGACGACAAATCCGTCGACCCCGGCCTTGTGCACCGCTGCGACGTCCTCCCGCTCCGGGCTTGCCGGCACGAGCAGCAGGCCCAAGCCGGCTTCTTCGCAGGCCAACGCCACGCCCTCGAGGAAGCCAACGGCTCCGGGATCACGGAAGGCGTAGGACAGATTCTCGGTCAGCAGCAGCCCCACCGCACCAGCCTTGCGGGTGCGCAGTGATCTCGCTACCGGATCGGGTCCCGGGTACCCGAGCCGGCGAGCGGTTTCCAGGACCCGCCGGCGCAACTCCGGGGAGAGCTGGTCGGGACGGTTGTATGCGTTGGAGACAGTCGTCCGAGAAACTCCCAGCTCAGCGGCGAGTGAGGCCAGCGTCGCCGACCGTCGCACATGCATGGACTGCGCCATGAAGTGACCGTAACTCGTCGACAACCGATAGGTGAAGCCGCCGCGACGCGTGTCCCCGGCATCTCACGGCTCCGGACTCAATCCGGTCGCCGGTCGTCGCCGACCGGCCCGGTCGATTCCCTGACCACCAGCCGCGGCCTGAAGACCCGCCGGTGAGGCTCGTTGCCCTGGCGGGACCGGTCACGGGCGAGCCGGTGCAGCAGCTCGTCGACGGCCGCGGCGGCCATCTCCTCGATCGGCTGGGCCAGCGTCGTCAATGACGGCGAGCAATAGGCCGCGAACGGAATGTCGTCGAATCCGACGACGGAGAGATCGGCGGGAACACGCAGACCCCTGTGGTTCGCCTCCCGGAGGACGCCGACGGCCATCTGGTCGGACGAACAGATCACCGCGGTCGGCCGCGCTGTGTCGAGCAGGTTGGCGAGCGCGGCGGCGCCACCCGTCGGATCGAACGAGCCATACGAGACCAACTCGTTGTCACAAGGGTGGTTCTCCTCTTCGAGTGCCGCCGCCCAGCCGGCCCGTTTCAACCTCGACGGCAGCGACCGCGACGGCCCGCTCACGAACCCGATCCGCCGGTGTCCGAGCTCGAGGAGATGCCTCGTGGCCAGGTAGCCGGACAGGTGCTCGTCGACGGCCACCTCGGAGACGTCCAACTCCGGTGTCGCACCATTGATGAAGACCATCTCCACGCCGTCCGCCAACAACTTGGCGTAGTAACCCGGCCCGGTCACCCGGCCAAGGGGAACCTCGACGTTAGCGATCTCCGGTGACACGAAGATCATCCCTTCGACCCCTCGGGCCAGCAGCATGCGGACGTAGTCCTCCTCATTCATGGCTCGACCCTGCGAGCAGGTCTCGCGCCGCCCCGTCGACGAGCGGGTGTTGCACAGCAGCGAGGAGTACCCCGCCCTCGCTGCCGTGGTTTCCAGCGCCTCGGCGAACGCGGGGAACACCGGGTTGGACAGTTCGGGCACCAACAGGCCGATCACGCCGGTTCGCTGCAGGGCACCGAGTCCCCTCGGGGTGTAGGGCAAGTCGGTGAGCACAGACAGCACCCGCTGTCTGGTGTCCTCGTTGACCCCCGCACGCCGGTTCAGCACCCTGCTCACCGTGGACACGCTGACGCCGGCAACCCTGGCGATCTCGGCGAGACCGGTCACGTGACCTCCTCCGCGGCTTCTCGTGGACAGCCTGCATTCGGCGGAAATTATTTGCAACAACATGCTCGTCCTGTGACCGTATGATTCGCCTGTTATGGCTTGGTTACCTCCTTTCTCTTGACCGGAGCGGGCTGACGGGTATGAAATCCGCGTCAGCCTTGTTGCAAATTCTTGCACTGTGAGGGGACGACAGCGCGATGCGACGGACAGCCCTTCTGACAGCCGTGACAGCGGGCATGCTCGGTGCCCTGGTGCTCAGCGCGTGCGGCGGCGCAGCTCCGGACAACACGAAGGTGACCTTCTGGGACACCAGCGGCCCCAACGAGCATCCCGTTTTCGAGAAGCTGGCCAAGGACTGCGCCACCACGGGTGGCTACTCGGTCGACGTCCAACAGGTCTCCTTCGACCAGGCGCTGGCCAACTACAAGACCGCGGCGCAGAACGGGCAGGGCCCCGACGTCCTGCGGTCGGAGGTCGGTTGGGTGGCGCAACTGGCCGCCAACGGGCTGATCCAGGACCTTTCCGGGACCGACCTGGCCAAGAACACCTCGGACTTCCTCGACGGCCCGCTCGGCTCGACGAAGTACGACGGCAAGACATACGCCGTTCCACAGGTCACCGACACGCTCGCCCTGCTCTACAACAAGAAGATGCTGGCGGCGGCCGGCGTGCCTGTGCCGACGACCTGGGACGAGGTGAAGGCGGCCTCGACGAAGTTGGGCCTCACCAGGACCCTGTTCATCAACAACGACGGGTACTACGCACTGCCATTCATCTACGCGGCCGGTGGCGATCTGCTCGACGTGGCGGCGAAGAAGATCGTGGTGAACTCGGCGGCGAACGTGCGTGGGCTGCAGGATGCCAAAGGGCTGCTCGACGCGAAGGCCGCGCAGACCGCACAGGACCAAGCCAACTCCTACAACAACATGAAGGCCGCCTTCGCCTCCGGCCAGGCCGCCATGGTGATGGACGGCCCATGGGCGATCGTCGACCTGCTCAAGGGGGAGGCCTTCGGCGACCCCGCCAATCTCGGTATCGCCGAGCTTCCCGGAGAGCGCGCGGGCACGGGCAGCGGCCCGCTTGGCGGGCATGACTACGTGATCAGGCAGGGCAGCAGAGCGCGCGACTCCGCGGCGAAGTTCGTCCAGTGCATGAGCACCGTTCAGGCGCAGGTGACCACCGCCAAACAGCTGGGTCTGCTGCCGACCCGCAAGTCGGCCTATGCCGACCCCGCTGTCCGGGGACAGTCGACCGTTGCCAGGTTCGCACCCATCGTGCAGAAGGCGCACGCCCGGCCGTGGGTGCCTGCCGGTTCCCAGCTGTTCGACCAACTGAAGATCGACTATGCGTACGTGCTCTCCGGGCAGAAGGACGCTAAGACCGCACTGGACGAGGTGGCGAAGACGTACAAGGACCAGGTCGTCACCGACTACTCGATGGGCTGACCGTGCGCCGATTCCTCACGCGTCACTGGTACGCGTACGCGATGGTGCTTCCTGTGGTCGTGGTCGTCGCGGTGCTGGTGCTGTATCCGCTCGCGCAGGGCGTCTACTTCACCTTTACCGATGTCAACGAGTCGACCATCGCCAATCCCGTGCTCGACCGTCCAGCCAGCTACGACATCGTCGGTCTGCGCAACTATCTCGCGGTGCTTTCCGGCGACCCCAGTTACGGGTCGTTCTGGTCGACCCTGCTCCGGACGGTCGTCTGGACCGGGTCCTGCGTTGTCCTCACCTATGGCACGGGCCTCGGGCTCGCGGTGCTGCTCAACCGCCCGATGCGCCTGCGCGGCCTCTACCGCGCGCTGCTGATCCTGCCCTGGGCGGTGCCGACATTCGTCAGCGCCTTCACCTGGAAGTACATGTTCAACTCCCAGTACGGCATCATCAACCAGCTGCTCGGCGCGATCGGTCTCGGCCAGCCGGTGTGGCTCGGCCAGACCGACCTCGCACTGTTCTCGGTGATCGTCGTCAACGTCTGGCTCGGTGTGCCGTTCATGACGGTCGCCCTGCTCGGCGGCCTACAGTCCATTCCGGCGGACCTGTACGAAGCCGCGGAGATGGATGGTGCGACCGGGTGGCAGCGGTTCCGGGACGTCACCCTGCCCGGCCTGCGTTCGGTGTCCAGCACGGTGGTGCTGCTCGGGGTGATCTGGACGTTCAACATGTTTCCGGTGATCTACCTGGTGACGGGCCAGAATCCGAACACGAGGATCTTGGTCACCTATGCCTTCGAGCGGTTCTTCTCCGGCGCCGTGCGGAACTATGCGGTCGCGTCGACCTACGGCGTGCTGATCCTGTCCGTGCTGGTGGTCTTCGCCGCTTTCTACCGTCGTTCCCTCCGTGGCCAGGAGGAGTTCGCGTTATGAGCACAATCGTGAGCGCGGATGTCACGGCGTCGCGGATGGCCGTCCGGACCGCCGATCCGGTCCGGACGGCTCAGCGCGGCAGACGGTCGCTTCGCGCCAGCGTCGGACTGCACGCCACCCTGATCCTTGCCTCGTTGATCGCGGTGTTTCCGGTGTTCTGGGTGCTGGTGACCTCGTTCAAGCCGGATGACCGTGCGATCACGCCGAGACCGGAGCTGCTCGTCGAACCCACCGTCGGCAACTACTCCGACGTGCTGTCCGGGCGAGATGGCGACTTCCTCGCATGGTTAGGCAACTCGCTGACGGTGGCCTTGCTGACCACTGTCATCGCGGTGTTCATCTCGGCCACCACCGGTTACGCGGTGAGCAGGTTCCGGTTCCCCGGCAGTCGACTGTTGCTCGCGTCGTTCCTCGTTGTACAGATGTTCCCGTTCGCTGTGTTGATCGTTCCGCTGTACGGCGTGCTTCTCGCTGTCGGCCTGCAGGGCACGAGTGTCGGCCTTGTCCTGGTGTACTGCACGACGGCGGTTCCGTTCTGTACCTACATGCTCAAGGGCTACTTCGACACGATTCCGAACGCCATCGACGAATCCGGCCGGATCGATGGGCTCTCGCCGTTCGGAGTCTTCTGGCGACTGGTGTTGCCGCTGGCCAGGCCGGGCGTGGCCGTCACTGCCTTCTATGCGTTCCTGACCGCATGGGGCGAGGTGGCGTTCGCCTCGGCCTTCCTGTCGGCGGAGGACACGTCAAAGACGCTCGCGGTCGGGTTGCAGGTCTTCGTCCAGGAGAACCGGGTCGAGTGGGGGCATCTCGCCGCGGCCTCGATCCTGGTGGCCATCCCGGCGGTCGCCGTGTTCTACCTGGTGCAGCGTTTCCTGGTCGCTGGGCTGGCCGCGGGCGCGGTGAAAGGGTAACTATTCGGTTACGGAACGCCGCGGAGCTGAATATATATCGCACGGTGTCCGGTGAAGGGCTGACGGGAGCGTCTTCTCCAGTTACCTTGACCGTCACATGCCGCAGGAGCGAAAGGGACCACACAATGGCCGAGGTCGCCTACGTCAGTGCCTCCCGAGTGTTCGCGGGGAATCCCCCGGTGCGCGCGGTCGACAAGTTGGAGCTTGACGTCGCGGACGGCGAGTTCCTCGTGCTGGTCGGCCCCTCCGGGTCGGGCAAGTCGACAGCCCTGCGGATGCTCGCTGGACTCGAGGATGTCGACGAAGGTGCCATCAAGATCGGTGGCAAGGACGTCACCAACGTGCCGCCCAAGGGCCGTGACATCGCCATGGTGTTCCAGTCCTACGCGCTGTACCCGCACATGACGGTCGCGGAGAACATGGGCTTCGCGCTCAAGCTGCGGGGAACGTCCAAGGCGAAGATCAAGGAGAAGGTTGCCGAGGCGGCGACCATGCTCGACCTGACCAAGTACCTCGACCGTAAACCCAAGGCACTGTCCGGTGGCCAGCGGCAGCGGGTGGCGATGGGGCGCGCCATCGTGCGCGAGCCCAGCGTGTTCCTCATGGACGAGCCGCTGTCCAACTTGGACGCGAAGCTGAGGGTGGAGACAAGGGCGAACATCGCCGCGTTGCAGCAGCGGTTGGGCACCACCACCATCTACGTGACCCACGACCAGGTCGAGGCCATGACCATGGGGCACAGGGTCGCCGTGCTCAAGGACGGTCTGCTTCAGCAGTGTGCGTCTCCCCGCGAGCTGTACGACCGGCCGGCCAACGCGTTCGTCGCCGGGTTCATTGGTTCGCCCGCGATGAATCTCAAGACGGTTCCGCTGGTCGCGGGGGGAGCACAGCTCGGCGGGCTCACGGTGCCGCTGGCCAGGACCGTAATGGAGGACGCGTCCGTCAGCGGCCTCAAGGAAGTCACCTTCGGCGTGCGGCCTGAGTCGCTGACCGTGGTCGGCTCGGATGAGGATGGCATGGAGCTGACCGTCGAGCTGGTCGAGGAGCTCGGCGCGGACGCATATGTGTACGGGTCGGTCCGGATCGGCGACGTGCCGGAACGGTTCATCGTGCGTGTCGATGGCCGCACTCCGCCCGCATTCGGGCAGGTGGTCAAGGTTGCCCTGCGCAACGCCGGCGAGATCCACCTGTTCCACCCGGACAGCGGCGCCCGTCTGGACGGCTGATCGCGGCGCCCAGACGACGGCATGCCTGGTCGGGTGGACCAGTGCCACCCGACCTCGTCGCATGGTTGAAACCCGGTCTGAATCGGATCGTCCTCACCAGTTCAGGTGATAACGAT
>JAFAZC010000018.1 GCA_019239965.1 Kutzneria sp.
GGAGAAGGCCGACCGTCCACTGTCGACAGCGGCACTCGAACCCATGATCGAGTTGTCCCGCGGCAGGCTCGAGATGGTGCTCAAGGTGCTCGATGTGGACGGGGTGGTGCGCCGGGTGCGTGGCGGTTGGGAGACTACCGGCCAGCCGTGGGAATACGACGGGCCGCGGTACAGCAGGATCGCGGCGGCAAGGCAGGCCGAGCAGCAAGCGATGCTGGAGTACCTGGACACGACGAATTGCCGTATGGAGTTCCTGCTGCGGCAGTTGGACGATCCCGCGGCCGCACCGTGCGGCCGGTGCGACAACTGCACAGGTCGACGGTGGAGCACCGACGTCTCACCCGCCGCGGAGGACGCCGCGGGGCAGCGGCTTCGCCGTCCCGGAGTCGAACTGGCCCCACGCCGGACGTGGCCCAGCGGGATGTCCGCACTTGGCGTCCCACTGACAGGCAGAATCGCCTCCGCCGAACAGGCGTGCGCCGGCCGGGCGTTGAGCCGGCTCACCGATATCGGCTGGGGCGCTCAGCTACGCGAGTTGCTCGCCGAGGACGCACCTGACCAGCCCGTGCCGGAGGAGGTGTTCCAGGCCTGCGTCAAGGTGCTTGCGTCGTGGGCGTGGGCCGAACGCCCCGTCTGTGTGGTGACTGTCGGCTCACGCCGTCGGCCGCGGCTGATCGGCGACCTCGGACAGCGACTGGCGTCCATTGGCCGACTGCCGCTGTCGGGCAGCGTACTGTCCGAAGCCGACGGACGACGCCGGTCCAACAGCGCACGACGGCTTGCCGGCCTGTGGCATGGCTTGCGGCTGCCCGACGGGCTGTCGGTGAACGGTCCTGTGCTGCTGGTGGACGACATCGTCGACAGCGGTTGGACCGTGACGCTGGCGGCCAAGCTGCTCCGGGAAGCCGGTGCCTCCGCTGTGCTGCCCTTCGCACTGGCCGTCACCAGCTGACGTCGTGCCGTCGAGGGCCACCCGCCACCGCCGGCGTGCCCCGTGGCTGGAGGGGAACATCCAGGGTGGTCCGACCGTGCCTGTCCGCGCCGAGTCTGAGCCAGACCGTCCGGACCATCGCGGCCACTGCCAGCACAACGACCGCCGTCAATGCCAGGACCACGGCCGCCTGCCCAGACGCGGCGGTGGATATCAGTGCGCCCTGCCGACCGAGGACGAATCCGTCGTGTAGGCACCAGCACACCGCCGCGGTGCTCGCGGAGGCGGCCAAGGTACTCACGGCCGACACTCCGGCAACAACCGCCGCGAGGGCGATCACCGACCACATCGGATGCCTTGTCGCTCCCCCGGCGACCATGAGGATCGTGGCGACGATGCCCGAGGCGAAGCCCACCGGAAACCCGAAAGTGCCCGGCACCGGAGGGGACGGCCAGCGTGGCGTGTTCACCGTTCCAGTGCACACCGCCGTCGGCTGCTTTGGGCCGTCCTTACCGCCTTCTTGACACTCCCTCGGCCGGTATTGACGGCGTCTTGACCCGTCCCCGCGCGCCGCCGGTCACAGCCAGTCGCGCCGACGGAAGAGCAGATAGAGACCGCCAGAGATGATCACGATGGCGGCGGTGGACACCCAGAAACCCGAAGCCTGCCCGTAACCGGGGTAGGGCACGTTCTGGCCGTAGAAACCGGTGATCGCGGTGGGCACCGCGATCACGGCCGCCCAGCTCGTGACCTTCTTCATGATGGTGTTGAGTCGGTTGCCCTGGATGTTGAGTTGGGTCTCCCGGATGGTGGTGATCAGGTCGCGGAGCGATTCGGTCCACTCCGAAGCGCGAAGGACATGGTCGTAGACGTCTTGGAAGTAGGGCGTCAGTGTCTCGTCACAGACGTGGAAGTCGCGGCGCATCAGCGCGTTGACCACCTCCCGCATGGGCAGGACGACGCGACGGGTCATGACCAGGCTCTTGCGCAGCCGCAGCGAGCGGCGCTGCACGTCGGAGTCGCTGACGTGATCGGCGAAAACGAGGTCCTCCAGCGCCTCGATCTCGTCGTCCAACGCCTGCACGGCGGTGAAGTGACCATCGACGATGTAATCGAGCAGTCCGTACACCAGGAATCCCACACCGCCCTTGGCCAGATCCGCCGAGGAGTCCCAGCGGTCGACGACCGCGTCGATGTCGAAATGCGCGTCCTTGCGGACGGTGACCAGAGCGCGGTCGGTGATGAAGGCGGCCAGTTCCGAGGAGACAAGCGCACCGCGGTCGGCGTCGAGGCGCACGGCGTAGGCGGTCAGGAAGGCGTGGGTGTCGTAGCGGTCGAGCTTGGGCCGCTGGTGCTCGTGTACCGCGTCTTCCACCGCCAGCCGGTGCAGGCTCAGCTCCTCGGCGATCACGGCCATGCCGTCCTCGGTGGGAGCACACATGTCCAGCCACACGGTCGCGGCCGGGTCCTGCAGGTGATCGGAGATCTCGGCGACGGGAAAGTTCTCGGCTTCCAGAACACCGTGGCGGTAGAGACGCGTGCGGGCCATGACGGCACAGGCTATCCGACCTCGACCTTCGCGATCCCGCTGCGTTGGCCTACCGGTTCGGGAATGAGCGCGGCAACCCGAACCAGGGCAGCACGGTGTTGTCGAATCGAGTCATGGCGCTGATGCGGTCGCCCGCGAGGGTGAGGACGAAGAGGCCGGTCCCGTGGCCAATGCCGGCGGAGGTGCGGAGATACGCTCCGAACGCCGGTTGACCGTTGGCTCGGGTCGGTATGAGGTCGAACCTGCGACCGGCGCGGAAGATGCTGGCGCAGAAGCGGGCGGCGAGTTCTCGTCCCTCGTACTCGAACGGGATCGGCGGCATCGAGATGAACACATCGTCGGTCAGCAGACTCACCAGCGCGTTCAGGTCGGCGGACTCCCACGCACGGACGAACTTCCCCACGATCGCGTCCTCAACGGCTGAGCTGGGGGCGAGGCAGGGGTGGTCGGTGGCTCGCGGCTGGCGGCGCTGCAGGGCGGCGCGGGCTCGTTTGAGGGCACTGGTGACCGAGTCGATAGTCGAGTCCAGCATGTCGGCCACCTCGTTCGCATGGAATCCGAGGACATCACGCAGGACGAGAACAGCGAGTTGACGCGGCGGCAGCACCTGCAAAGCGGTGATGAACGCCAGAGAGATCGATTCGGTCTGCTCGTAGCGGGCCTCCGGGCCGAGCGGCGCGTCGCCCACAGCCTCCAACAGGACGTCGGGATACGGCTGCAGCCAGACAACCTCGCCCAGCCTAGTCGGCTCGGGCGGTTTCACCTGCGGCACGTCCCACTCCTTCGCTTGACGCCGGCTCGCCGACCGGCGCGCGTTGAGACACCGATTGGTGGCGATCCGATACAGCCAGGTACGCAGTGAGGCGCGTTCCTCGAACCCGGTCAGGCCCTGCCATGCGGCCAACAGCGTGTCCTGCAGCACGTCCTCGGCGTCCTGCAACGACCCGAGCATCCGATAGCAGTGCACCTGCAACTCCGCGCGGTAAGGCTGGACCAGTGCGCGGAACGCGTCACCGTCTCCCGCTCGCGCCTTCGATATCAGGTCGCCCGCCACCATCCCGATGTCTCCTTCTCCCCCACTACATGACACGTGCCGCCAAGTATGGACACCGTCGGGCCGGCGAACTGGGCGGCCGAGGCGCGCCCAGGTTGGCTGGTGCCGCGGTGTCTACATCGGTGACCGTGTGACCACACGAACAGAGGAGCGCCGACCATGGGAACGATCGCCGTCTTCGAGAACGTCTCGCTCGACGGAGTCACCCAGGACCCGACCGGCGACGAGGGCGTCAGCCGCAGCGGCGACTGGCGCGCTGCGCTCACCCCGGCCGACCGCCGCGAGTGGGACAAGCTCATACTCGAGGACGCGCTGAGCGCACAGGTGCTGCTGCTGGGTCGGCGCAGCTATGAGTTCTTCGCCCGACGGTACCCGTCCCGCACCGGCGAGTTGGCCGACAGGGTGAACAGCCTGCCCAAGTACGTCGTCTCCACCACCCTCGTCGACCCGGTGTGGAGCAACTCGACCATCCTGGGCGGTGACACGCTGGACGAGATCTCCAAGCTGAAACACACGGTTGATGGCGAGATCCGCGTCTATGCCAGCTCGCGGCTTGTCCACACGCTGATCGAACACGACCTCGTCGACGAGCTGCGGCTGACTGTCTTCCCGCTCGTGATGGGCGTGGGCAACCGCCTGTTCGACCACACCAGCAACCCAAAGCCTCTGCGCCTTGTCGACAGGCGCACGGTTGGTGACAGCCTTGCCTACCTGGCCTACCAGTTCATCCAGGACACCAAGTCCGGGTGGGCTTTCGCCAGGTGAGGAGGTACCGCCAGAACACCAGCCGCCGCACGTGTGCGCCGGGAAGGAGCGAGGTCGCGATTGTTCTGACGGAGTGGGTGGTCAAGGGCGGGTCGAGGACGACTGGCATGGCATCGTGACTGGGTTCCCGCTGGTACCACTGGCCGTGACCAGCTCGCCGCGCCACCGCGAAGGCCAGGCCGAGCAGCCGGTATCCCGGTGCGGCGACCAGCTCGACAGGGATCTCCCGCGGCAGGTCAATTCTGGGCAGGGCGAGCGCGGCGAGAACACCCCCAGGCCGCAGCGCGGCAGCCATTCGCGGCAGAGCATCCTCAAGAGGCATGTGATGCAGCGCGGTGAGCGAGAAGATCGCGTCGTAGCTTTCGTCAGCGAACTCGTACCGCAGGAAGTCGCCGGTAAGGCAGCGGACATTCCCGGGCACGACGGCCCTTGCTGCGTCGATCATGCTCGGTGAGCGGTCCAGTGCGTCGACATGCTCGACGCGCTCCGCGAGCTTGACGGCAAAGCTTCCCGCTCCGCAGCCAACATCCAGCGTCCGCGCGCAACGAGGCGGCAACTGACGCAACAGCAGACGGTGATAGAAACCGTTGTGGTCCCAATCAAAGATCTTTCGGTATTTGAGTGAGGCGGGTCATAGGGAAAGGCCGGTATGGTCGAGGAAGTTGAAGCACAGCTGGTAGCTGCTGCCGATACGTTCCAGGCCGGCCTGCGCGGCGTGGT
The DNA here is from genome assembly GCA_019239965.1 of Kutzneria sp. Taxonomy (GTDB): domain Bacteria; phylum Actinomycetota; class Actinomycetes; order Mycobacteriales; family Pseudonocardiaceae; genus Kutzneria. The sequence goes on from JAFAZC010000018.1 coordinate 5,020, forward strand.
GGGCCTCGTCGATGGTGTCGGGGCACAG
>JAFAZC010000155.1 GCA_019239965.1 Kutzneria sp.
CACGGCCCGGCAGGTCCGAGGCCTCGATACGGATCCGAAGGGGTCGCGGTGTGTCAGTCACGGTGCGCCAGCAGGTGTTCCATGATCATTCGAGTGAGTTCCTCAGGCGTTTCCTCAGGGATCCAGTGCGAGACGTCCTCGAGAATCTCGAACCGGTACGGCCCGGTGACGTAGTTCTCGGTGGCCAGTGCGCCGGTCGATCCGATAGCGGTGTCCTCGGTGCTCCACACGAACAGTGTCGGCACCGACACCGGTCCCGTGGTGCCGCCGAGATCCAGCGCGCGGTACCAGTTCAGGGCCGCGGTGAGTGCGCCTGGCTGGCAGAACCGCGTCACATAGGCCTCGACGTGCTCGGGGGGCACCTTCCCGGCGTACACCCGTGCGAGCGCGGCCGCGCCGTCGGCGAGAAACGCCCGTTCGGGCTCCCCGGGCCGCTGGAACCGCGAGATGTACCGGGCCCGCTCCGCCTGGTCCGGATCCTCGGCGCGGGCCTTGGCGAAGGCGACGGGGTGGGGCACGGACACCGCGGTCAGCGTGCGGATCCGTGCTGGCATCGCGTCGGCGGCGGCCCAGGCCACCACCGCGCCCCAGTCGTGCCCGACCAGGTCGAAACGCCGCCAGCCCAGCTCGTCGGCTATCGCGGCGACATCGCCGACCAGCTCCTCGACCCGGTAGTCGCGGACATCGGCGGGACGCACACCGGGGGAGTAGCCACGCTGATCGGGGGCGACGGCTCGGCAACCGCCTGCGCCCAGTGCCGTGAGTTGGAACTCCCACTCGAGGCTGGTTTCGGGGAAACCGTGCAGCAGCAACACCTCACGGCCGTCCTCATCACCGCACGCCAACGCGTCGAAAATGCCGGCGGGAGTCGGAATCCGGATTTTCTCGATCACGCCTCGACCCTAGACGACGCCGACGGCTACTCGCCGACCGCTCCGTCGATCCGCTGGCGCAATAGGTCGACGTGCCCGTTGTGCCGGGCGTACTCCTCCAGCATGTGCGTGAGCACCCAGCGCAGCGAAACCGGCCCGCGACGGGGATGGTTCCCGGTCACGTCCAGATCAGGCGCCTCGGCCACGAACTGATCGGCGAACGCCACCTCGCTCCGCCACGCGTCCCAGGCCCGTGCGACACAGTCGGAGTCGGGTGTCGCGCCATCGAAGTCCGCGTCGAGCTCCGCCTCGGAGTAGAAGAGCGGCGGAGCGTCGTGCCCGGCCATCACCCGCCGGAACCAGGCGCGCTCCACCTCGGCCAGGTGTCGCACCAGGCCGAGCAACGACAGGGTCGAGGGCGGCACAGCGCGCCGGGCCAGGTCGGCGGCGTCGAGGCCGCCGCACTTCAGCTCCAAGGTGTCGCGCTGCCAGCGCAGGAACTCGACGAGCATGGTGCGCTCGTCGGCCCGGGTCGGCGGCTCGACCCGGGGGTCGTCTTCGGGGTCGACGAACAGGCTGCTGGACATGCCACAAGCTTTGCTGGCTCGTCCGGAGTCCGCCACCGGGTTTCCCGTGAGGCACCTCCGGCGAGCAGGACCGACGTGCTCCGATCCGGTGCCTCCCAGTGTCGGCAGCAACCCTGACGGAGCATCGTCACCGAGTGGCCCGCGGCGAATAATCGTCGTGCACCGGCACCTGGGGAGGCTTGCATGGCCACGAACGGCACGACAGCACCTGTTGATCACATCGTCGTCTTGATGCTGGAGAACAGGTCCTTCGACCACATGCTCGGTTTCCTCTACGCCGACTCGAACAACCGCTCACCCGCGGGAGACACCTTCGAAGGGCTGACCGGCGCCGAGTCCAATCCCGACGCCTCGGGGAACCCGGTGTCGGTGTTCAAGATCGAAGCAGACCGGCCCAACGCCTACTACATGCCCGGCGCCGATCCCGGCGAGGGCTACGCGGCAACCAATCACCAGCTGTTCGGCACCAAGACGGTGTCGAGCTCGGCGAAGCCCACCAACGCCGGATTCGTCACCGATTTCGCCGAAACGCTGGGCTGGCAGAGCAAAGAAGGGCGTTCGATCGTGCCGGGCACCACCGGCAACGACATCATGGGGTGCTACACGCCGGAAGCTCTCCCCGTGCTGTCCGCATTGGCCCGCGGGTACGCGGTGTGTGATCACTGGTTCTGCTCCGTTCCCACCGAAACACTGCCCAACCGGGCGTTCACCTGTACCGCCACCAGCCAGGGCCACATGGACGACCACACCCGTGTCTTCACCGCGCCCAGTGTCTTCGGCTTGCTCTCGGCAAACGGTCTCGACTGGCGGGTGTACGGCTACCAAGAGCTTCCCCTGAGCCGCTTGACGTTCACCGACATCACCCACGCCACTCCCGAGCACTTCGGAGTGTTCACCGACTTCCAGCGCGCCGCCGCCGCGGGCACGCTGCCGGCCTTCACGTTCCTCGAGCCCAGCTGGTCGTCCACCGGCAACAGCCAACACCCCAACTACGACGTCGCCGCGGGCGAGCAACTCATCCACGACGTCTACCGCGCGTTACGCGATGGCCCCGGATGGCCGCGAACCCTTTTCGTGCTCACCTACGACGAGCACGGCGGCTGCTACGACCACGTACCCCCGCCCTCCGGCGCCACGCCACCGGACACCGCCATCGGCGAGTTCGGGTTCGACTTCACCCGGTTCGGCCCGCGGGTCCCCGCAGTGCTCGTCTCCCCGTACATTCCGGCAGGTACCGTCTTCCGTGTCGCCGACGGCGGTGTTCCGCTGGACCACACGTCGATTCTGAAGACTGTGCAAACCCGCTGGGATCTTCCCGGGCTGACCGCGCGCGACAAGGCGGCTCCCGACGTGTTTGCCGCGCTGAGCCTGGCTGCACCCCGCGCCGACGACCCGCTCGCCAACGTCACGGTGCCGGTTGCGCACGAGCCCAACCCCGCGGCGGCCGAGCAGTCGCACCTGCAACAGGTCCATGAGGAGCTCACCGCCCGTTTTCTGTGACCATGCGCCCTGAGTGACGGCACTGGTTGCCGTTGAACACCGACGGAGTTCGCGTCAGTGCGAAGGCCCTGGTGAGCAGCGTCGCGTGTTGTCGTACTGGTATTGCGGAGTCGACGGGCTGGTCGTGGCCGCGTTGTGCGCCAGTGCCGTGGACTACGAACCCTGGGGTGAGATCCGAGCCAGGATCGCGGGACGCAGCTCAGTCCGGTCCACGTCGAGTGCGTCCAGCACCTTGACCGCTGTGCCCTCGCCTTCGGCGAGCAGGCCCAGCAGGAGGTGTTCGGTGCCGATGGAGTGCTGCCTCAACTCCAGTGTTTCCCGCAGGGACAGCTTCAGTGCCCTGAGAGCCCGCGGCGTGAACACCGGCCTGGGAAACTGGAAGCGTCCTGGGCCGAAGGATTCGTCGGCTCGCCGTCGAATCTCCTCGCCGTCGATCCCGATCGCCTCGCGTTGAGCGGCGGTGATGGCTTGTTTGGCCGTGTCGGTGAACTTTTCGAACATCTCAGCTCTCCCTGTTCTGCGCCCTGCGTCGGCCCGCGTGTTTCTCGTGCACCGATTGCCGGCTCACTCCTAGGGCGGACGCGATGTCCTGCCACGACCAACCTCGATCGCGGGCGTTGTCGACATGCAACCGCTCCAGTTCCTCCAGTAGGCGGCCCAGTGCGACGACGGCTCGCAGCCCCACGGCGGGGTCGGGGTCGGTGACCTGGGTGGCCAGCGTTGCCGGGGTATCCGCGTTGTCCATGCCGTCAGGATAGCCTGACAGCATTCCGGCGTCAAGGAACCCTGACACTGGGGTTGAGTTGACCTGACCTCGTGGCACAGGTCGGCCGTGCCCTCGCCCGCCGAGTTGCCGCTATCCGTCGTGCGAGTCGACGGGCAGGTCGTCGGCATCGTGGTCGGGGACATCGCCGTCGGGTGCGCCGTGCTCGGATGATTCGTCGTCGAGCTGGTCGTCTTCGGGGGCCGGCTGTCTGGCCGGCAGCACGCGTTCCTCCACCGCCAGCACGATGGCCCAAACCCCCAGCCCGGCGACCGCGGCGAGCAGCGCCCCCGCGGTGACGTCCGCGGGATAGTGCACACCGACGTACACCCGCGAGATCGCGATCACGGCGGCGACCCCGAGGAAGTAGGGCCCCCACCTGCGGGAGACGAAGAACCACACCGCGATGGCCACCGCGAACGATGACACCGCGTGGTCGCTGGGCATCGAAACACCCGGCGCGTGACTGATCAACTGGGTGACGCGATGGGTTTCGAAAGGCCGTTCCGACAGTGCCATCAAGCGGACCGAAAAGGAGAGCACGAACGCGATCGCCAGCGTGGCGAGGACCTTGCCGATTCGCCACGCGCCGTAGGGCCACCACCCGTCGTCACGTGTGCCGAGGCCGGTGACGACGGCCGCGGCGGCGAAGAACAGGAAGATCAGATACTTGGCGGCGAAGATCATGAACAGGTCGAGAACCCTCCAGTCGCCGGCCAGCCCGTTGATCGCGCTGAAGATCTGGTAGTTCACCTGCGCCTCCCTGTTCTTGGTCGCGGAGGACCAAGGATGCCGTACCCGTGACCCGGTGACGCATGCCCCGTCGGACTTGCTGTTCGGACGGTCTCGGCCAGGGGCGGGCACACGGCGTACTGTGCCGCTTGCGGGGTGTCGGGGGCATCTCGCGAGTACCGAGGAGGCAGTCGTGTCGGAGACCGGAACGGTCGCGCCCAGCACAGTGGAGCAAGCGATGCCGGCCTTTGACGTGCTGCTGTCGGGACCGGTGTTCCTGGATATCATCTTCACCGGGCTGCCCACCCAGCCGGCCGCGGGCACGGAGGTGTGGTCGACCGGGCTCGGATCCAGCCCGGGTGGTATCGCCAACCTCGCCGTGGCACTGAGCCGGCTGCAGTTGCGCACAGCACTCGCGGCCGCGTTCGGCGAGGACGTCTATGGCGATTTCTGCTGGGACGTGCTCACCAACCAGGAGCACGTCGACCTCTCCTGCAGCCGCCGCTTCTATGGCTGGCACTCACCGCTGACGGTCTCGATGGCCGTCGACCGCGACCGCAGTATGGTCACCCACGGGCACCCCTCACCGGTTACCGCCGACGAGCTGTTCAGCACCCTGCCCTCGACGAGAGCCTGCTACGTCCACGTCGACCTGCAGGAGGAGCGGTGGGTCGCGGAGGCCAAGGCACGCGGCGCGCTGTTGTTCGCCGACGTCGGCTGGGACCCGAGCGAGCAGTGGCCCCCCTCGATGCTGCGCAAGCTGGACGGCTACGACGTGTTCCTGCCCAACTCGGTGGAGGCGATGCGGTACACCCGGCAGGACACGCCCGAGGCAGCGGCCGTCAAGCTGGCCGAACGGGTGCCCGTCGTCGCGGTCACCCGGGGCGGCAACGGCGTGTTCGCCATCGACGCATCCACCGGCGCCACCGTGGATGCCGCGGGTCTGAACATGGCCGCGCTCGACCCGACCGGGGCCGGCGACGTCTTCGGCGCCGGCTTCACCTTCGCCACCCTCGCCGGGTGGCCGCTGTCGGACCGGGTACATTTCGCCAACCTGTGTGCCGCGCTGTCCGTGCAGCATTTCGGCGGCTCCCTGTCGGCGCCGGGCTGGCACGACATCGCCAGCTGGTGGCGGCATCTCGGCCGGCGGGACGCCGAGGAGCTCAAGGACTACCAGTTCCTCAACGACGTGCTGCCGACCGACCCGGCGGTGATGATGCGCCGGGCGAGCGCCACGATCGGGTTGCGTGGCCTGTCGTGATGTCGATGTGCCGCGGACACCGGCTTCACCAGGGATGAACGCGTCAGGGGATTGACTGGACGGGTGGGTATCGACGGATTCGCCGGACCGGTGTGGTTCGCGTTGCTCGCGGTGCTCGCCGCCGTTGTCGTGGTTTATGTCGTGCTGCAGCGCCGGGGCCGGCGGCACGTGGTGCGCTTCGCCAACCTCGCCGTGCTGGACAGGGTCGCCCCCGCCCGGTCCGCCCGGTGGCGGCACGTGCCCCCCGCACTGTTCCTGGTCGCCTGCGTCGCCTTCACCGTGGCGCTGGCCGGGCCGACGGCGCAGGCCAAAGTGCCCCGCAACCGGGCCACGGTGATGCTGGTCATCGACGTGTCGCCGTCGATGGACGCCACCGACATCCGGCCGTCGCGGATCAAGGCCGCGCAGGCGGCCGCCAAGAGTTTCGTGCGGAACATGACCAACGGCATCAACCTCGGGCTGGTGACCTTTGGCGGCTCGGCGACCGTCGAGGTGAGCCCGACCACCGCCCGCACCCCGGTGGCCGAGGCCATCGACAACATCAAGCTGCAGGCGGCCACCGCGACCGGCGAGGCGCTCGCCGCCGCCCTGCAGTCGATCACGCAGTTCGAGAGGGGGCTCGGCGGCCCGAGTCAGGCGCCACCAGCCATGATCGTGCTGATGAGCGACGGCAAGCAGACCGCGGGCCGGGACGAGTTCACCATGGCCCAGCAGTGCCGGGACGCCAACGTCCCGGTCAGCACGATCTCCTACGGAACCAGTGACGGCGTGGTCGACCTAGAGGGCCAGCAGATCCCGGTGCCGGTCGACGACGACTCGCTGCGCCAGATCGCCGACATCTCCGGCGGCCAGTTCTACAAGGCCGACTCCAGTGACAAGCTGCGGGAAACCTACCGCTCGCTGGGCGAGCAGATCGGGTACGAGACCAAGGAGACCGACGCCAGCAAGCCGTTCGCGGCGTTCGGCGCGCTGCTGGCGCTGACCGCCGCGGGCGCGGGGCTCATCGTTTCCCAGCGAATTCCCTGAGGGCAACCAGCGGTACGTCCGGACGTCTCCTATGCTGTCGAGCACTTCGCGGCTGGAGGTAGGGAATTGACCGGGTACGGCGCACCACCGATGACCGGATACACCGCTCCACCGAAGCGCAAGCGTCGGGTCGGCCGCACGATCGGAATCATCGTCCTGGTCCTGGTCCTGCTGATCGTCGGCATGCTCGTGTACGTCGACTCCTCGCTCAAGCGCACCGACGCGCTTCCGGACTACTCGGGACGGCCGCCGGCCGGTGCCGGCGCGAACTGGCTGTTGGTGGGCTCGGACAGCAGGGACGGGCTCACCGACGCACAGAAGGAGCAGCTGGCCACCGGAGACGCCGCGGGCGCGCGCACCGACACGATCATGCTGTTGCACATTCCCAGCTCGGGCAAGCCGACCCTGGTCAGCCTGCTTCGGGACTCCTACGTGAGCATCCCAGGCAACGGACGCAACAAGCTCAACGCCGCGTTCGCCTTCGGCGGTGCCCCGCTGCTCGAGCAGACCGTCGAAGGCGCGACCGGGCTGCACATCGACCACTACATGGAGATCGGGTTCGGCGGGTTCGCCAACGTGGTCGATGCCATCGGCGGCGTCACCATGTGCATCGACAAGCCCATGGTCGATCCCAAGGCGGGACTGAACCTCCAGGCGGGCTGTCAGGACCTCGACGGGGCGCAGGCCCTCGGCTACGTCCGCACCAGGGCCACCCCGGCCGCCGACCTCGACAGGGTGGTGCACCAGCGCCAGTTCCTCTCGGCGGTGGTGTCGAAGGTGACCAGTCCCTCGGTGCTGCTCAACCCGTTCCGGTTCGTGCCGCTGCTCAGCGACGCCCCCGCAGCCCTGACCATCAACAACGGCGACCATCTGTGGCATCTCGCGAGCCTCGCCTTTGCCATGAGCAGCAAGGACCTGGTCACCACGACGGTGCCAATGTCCGGGACACGGAGCACGAACGTGGGTTCGGTGGTCATCTGGGACACCGACAAGGCCGCCAGGCTGTTCGACGCGCTCAAGACCGACGCAGCTGTGCCGCCGGACGTGCTCAGCGGCAGCTGAGCCGGATCGGACGGTCGTCGATACCCGCTGGACATGGGTTTCAGTCATTTCGCCGATCTGTACGATCCGGATCGGCCGCTGCCCAACGTGGTCTCGAGGGCGAAACGGGACCGTCGTTCCGGCTGCCCGGGTTGGTGCGCACGCTGGAAGCGAGGAACTGGCCGTGATCGATGACGCTACGGTGCGAATCCCCCGCTTTCCCAGGAGGCCATGGCCGAACTGGTGTCGGCCTATGCCTCGCGGCCCAAGGTGACGGGCATGTTCGGCGGAACCGGGGGCGCGCTGTTTGGTGGCAAGCCCGTGCCCAACGTCATCGCCACACTCGCCAACCACGAACGGCTGCTGCCCGCCGTCATGCCGCTGCTCACCCTGGTTGCCGGTGGCGCCTTGCCGAACCGTGACCGCGAACTGGTCATCCTGCGTGTGGCCTACCGGCACCGCTGCGAATACGAGTGGTCGCACCATGCCCGGGTGGGGGCCGCGATCGGGCTCACTGACGCCGATATCGCCCGTGTTGTGCAGGGGCCGGCGGCGTCGGGTTGGGCGCCGTTCGACGCGGCGCTGCTCAGCGCGGTCTCGAACTTCACGAGGACTCGAAGATCCTTGACGGGACCTGGAGCCATCTGTCCACCCGGTACGACCACGAACGGATACTGGAGCTGATCTCGCTGGTCGGTCTGTACACCCTGGTGGCGTTCGTGCTGCGGTCCTGCGGGTTCCCCTCGACGCCTGGCTGGATGATCCCGCGCCGCTGCCCGCCGACCGGCGCGATCGCCACCGCTAGCCACCTTTCGGCGCGCCCGAGCCGGCCGCCCGAAGCTGCTCAGCTCGTTCCCGCAGTCGTTGAAGCTGGTCGACCAACCGACCACGGGCACGCGCGTCGAACCCGCCACACAGGTCTTGTTCGACCTGGCCGATAACGGCCGTGGCGGCCTCGAGCGTGTCCCGGCCGGTGTCGGTCAGATACAGCCGCACGATCCGTCCGTGCACCGGATGAGACTCCCGCCGGACCATCCCCAGCTGGTCCAGGCGAGCGACCGCCTTGGCGACGCTCTGCGGCGCCACCCGCGCGCGGCGCGCCAGATCCGCGGCGGACTGGCCTGGTCGCTGTGCCAGAAACGCCAATGTGCCGGCCAACGTCGTCGTCATGCCCAGCGACGCCAAAGCGTCATCGCAGGCCTGCTCGACGGCGTGCTGCGTCTGCCACAGCGCCCGCGACACCAGGCCTTCCGGGTTGGCCAGCCCGTCCATGACCTCCGACATGGCACCAGACTAGCAACATGACACCTAGTTGCGAAATTGACAGCTAGCTGCCAACATGGCACCTAACTGTCAACTTCACTCGATTGGACGTCGATGCCTCTTCTGCTGACCCGTGACGATCTGCGCCCGCTTCTCACCGATCCATCACTGATCGCCGCTGGACTCGACACCATCGCCACGTCCCTGACCCAGGCCGATGACCCGGGAACCAGCGCGTGGTGGGCCTTTCCGCTCGCCGCATCGCCCACGCGGCTCAACGTGCACGCCATGACCACCAACCATGACGGAACCGTCTTACGCACGTGGCCAACAGATCGCCATGCCGCACTGTCACACGGTCTTTCGCTGCTGTACGACCGCCAACACGGACAACTGCTGGCCCTACTCGGCGGCGGCGAGTACCTGATGTGGCGCACCGCGGGCCCAGTCGTCCTGGCCTGCCGCCACCTCACTCCGGCCGGCTCCCGGACAGTGGCCATGCTGGGCACGGGTATCCAGGCTCGCTACCACCTCATCGGGTTGCGGCAGGCTCTGCCGGATCTGGAGACCATCACCGTCTACAGCCGTGATCCCGCCAACCGGCGCGACTACGCCGAGTATGCCGCGGACGCCACCGGCCTCACCGTCCACACGGCACGCTCCGCGCACGAGGCCGTCGAGGGGGCCGACGTCATCTGCAGCACCGCCGGCAGCGCGACACCCGTGCTCGACCCAGCCTGGGTCCGGCCCGGCGCCCTGGTCACCGACATCTTTCTCGGCGTGCCCCGCGGCCTGCCCGCCCGCGTCATCACTCCCACCCGCAACACCCCGCATACGCGCCCATCCGGCTGGGAGCCGCATCCCGAAGCCGCCAACCACACCCCGCCCGTGCCGAACGCCACCCTGGCCGAGGTACTCGCCGGCACCTCCCCGGCACGCACCCACCCCGATGAAACCGTGCTCTATCTCGAACTGGGAGTGTTCCCCTGGGACACCGCCCTGAGCACCTTCGCCTACGACTGGGCCGTCGACAACGGCATCGGTACCCAGATCAGCTTGTGACGGTCACGACCGCCGACGCCCTGGGGCAGTGCCGTGCCGGAAACGCTGCGGAAGTACTTCCCCACCAAGGAAACCGCCGAGCTGATCCGCGCCTACAACCCGGAACTCGTGCACGGCTGGCGGTGTTCTGGTCTTCACTGAACCGTCGTTCGACCGATTTCTCCGTGCGGTGAAGGACTGCCGGTACACCGGCAGGCAATTGGCCGCAGGTGCGGGTCCCCGATAGGTGCCGAGGACCCGCACGGCTCAGTGGGCCAGATCGGTGGGATCGGTGTTGGCCCCGCAGAGCACCACGGCGACACGTTCGCCTTCGCGAGGCTGATAGGCGCCACTGAGCAGTGCGGCGAAGGGAACCGCCGCACCGTGTTCCACCACGAGACGGTACTGCTCCCACAACTGCCTTCGCGCCGCGACGATGTCGGCTTCCCCGACGAGAACGGACTCGACGCCGGTGCGAGTGGCTACGGCGTAAGCGATGGACCCAAGCCGGGACGCGCCGAGTGCGTCGGCGGCGACGCCGGCCACCTCGACGTCGACCGGTCCGCCGGCCGCGAGGGCCGCATGGAGAGTGGGAATGGCGGCAGGTTCGACGCCGACAACGCGCGCCTTTCCTTCGACGGCCGCGGCCACGCCGGCCATGAGGCCGCCACCGCCGACCGCGAGCAGGATCGTGTCGAATCGCCCACGGGCCTGCGCGAGCAGCTCATGACCCAGAGTTCCTTGTCCCGCACAGACCTCCGGCTGGTCGTAGGCGTGGCAGAACAAGGCTCCGCTGTCCGCGACGTCGCGGACAGCGGCCTGGTACGCGTCGGCGTACTTGGTGCCGACGCCCACCACCTCGGCGCCGAGCGCGCGGAGCTTGGCGACCTTCATCGCGGGAGCCGTCGCCGGCACGTACACCCGCGCCGGAACGGCTTGATGGGCGGCCACATGAGCTGCCGCGAGACCGGCGTTTCCACCGGAAGCGGTCACCAATCCCTTGGCGGAGAGGCCCCCGGTTTCGGCGGCGGCCAGCACTCGGTTGAAGGCACCGCGCACCTTGAACGAACCGGTGCGCTGGAGGTGTTCGAGTTTGAACCACACCTCCGCATCGGGTGTGCCCGGCTCGCGGTCCGCCACGATGAGGGGAGTGGTCCGCACTCGGCCGGCAATGCGGACGGCGGCGGCGCGCACGTCTGAAGCGGTGATCACGTGCTCAGCCTGACGGCTGCGCGCCATTCGCACCAGCTGGTCCGGTGAACCCGTTCGCCGCCGCCGACAACTGGCGGCAGGTCAACACCATCGGCGAGTTGCACGACCAGCTGCGACTGGCCCAACCCAGCCTCGTCTACCTGTATGGGAACGGCGGTGTCGACGACATCACGGCGGTGTTCGGGGTCCTCTACTCGCTCGCGCGAGGATTCGCCGAGACCGGTTTCGGCGGAGTCATCGGCACCGAAGCGCAGGTGCGCGAGCCAGAGGCCTGCGTCTTCGCGGAGCGGCTCGTGAACAGTCTGCTCCGCGACGGCGCGAGCGTCGGCCTTGCCGTCCGCGACTCGCGGCTCGCCGTGCTCGAAGCGGGAAGCGGTATCGGGTTGGCCTACGTGGCGCTCGCGCCGGCCGGGTTCCGGCTCGTCGCCCCGACTGGGGCGGGTGACCACCCATGATCGAAACACTGAGAGCGGGAGCCTTCGGTTCCTGCTCGGCTGGAACGTGTACTACGTCAACCGATATCGGTCAGGGCAGGTGACGCTGGCACAGCTGGCCTTCCTGGTCGGGGTGATCGGCGGAGCCGCGGTCCTCGCACTGTTCCCGGCCGGCACCGTCTTGTTCGGTGCCTACGGAATCGGCCTGCTGGCGGGGTTTCTCGGCTATTTCGGCATGCTGGTTGTCTTCGTCAGGCTGGCGAGGCGAGTGAGCAGCGGGACGAGCGGGTTCACCCGACAGCTGCCCAGTCCAGCCTGGTGCGCGGCATGCCGCTGACACCGTCGGCGGACGGCCGCACGGCGAGAACCTGGTCGACACCCATCCGATTCTCCTGGAACAGCAGGGCCACACCGGCAAGGTAGAGCCGGCCCACCCGCAGCCGCTCTCCACCGATCAACTCGACGAACCGTTCTGCACGTTCGTCGAGCGTGCGGGCCCACGCGTCCACCGTCCACCCGTAGTGCTCGCGCAACGACTCGACGTCGCGCACCTCAAGTCCGGACCCGGCCAGTGCCGCGATGGTCTCAGCCACCGGCCGCACGTGCGTCTTGGGGACCGCATAGCGGTCGACGAACGAACCGTGGCCTGCTTCCCTTGGGCTTCGGGACATCCGGGACGCCTGCTGCACGAGCACTCGCCCCTCTGGCTTGAGCAGGCGGAACAGCTGTGCGGCATATGCGGGATAGTCGGCGGGGCCGCGGTGTTCGCCCATCTCAATGGAGCCGATAGCGTCGAAGTCCCCGCCGCCGATCTCGCGGTAGTCCCGCAGGTGCACCTCGACCCGGTCGCCGAGGCCCCTCTGGGCGATCAGCGCGGCGACGAAGTCACGCTGTTGGGCGGACAGTGTCACACCGATGGCCCGGACGCCGTAGTTGACGGCCGCGTGCACGAGCAGCGAACCCCAGCCACAGCCGACGTCCAGCAGCCTCATTCCGGGCAGCAGGTCCAACTTGCGGCAGATCAGATCCAACTTGTCCCGTTGGGCGTCGGCGACGGTGTACCCGGGGTCGTCGGAAACCCAGTAGCCGCATGAGTACGCCATGGTCGGATCCAGCAGCGTCCGGTAGAACCCGGTGGGAAGGGTGCGGTGGCGGGCGTTCGTGGCGCGGTTGGTGCCGGACAGCCGAATCTCCTGTGTCGGGGGATCCGGCGGCCGGCCGAGCGCCCCGAAGCGCAACGCCGCGGACAGCAGACCCAACCGGGTGGCGACGGGCACCCTGGGTCGCGGTATCCCGGTCTGCCTGACCAGGCGCCAGAGGCGAGACAGCCCGTCCTTGAGGTCCCCGTCGACGTCGATGTCTCCGGACACATAAGCGCGGGCCAACCCCAACTCGTTGGGCTCCCACAACAGCCGCCGCAACGCGCGCTTCGAGCGGATCACCAGGACCGGCGCTCCACGCGGGCCGGCGACGCTGCCGTCCCAACCACGCAGCCGCACCGGCAGTGGAGCGCCGAGGAACCGCTCCGCCAGGCCGGCAAGAGTGCCTGCGACACCGGGCGATCCAGCCACACCATTTCCCGTCTCTGGGCATGTGCCGTGAAGGCGGATGCTTGCGATCACGGGGCGCCCTGGCGGGCGTCACGGGGTGTTCGTGTCGGACGCACCGTTCGGTTCGACTGGTTCGAGCTGACTCAGTGGTCCGTTCCGGTGATGTGCTCGGGCCGGACCGGCATCCGGGTGAGCGCCATCCCGGTCGCGGCGCGGATCGCGGCCACCACCGCCGGGCCCGAGGAGATCGCCGGTGGCTCACCGGCGCCGCGCAGCCCGTACGGTGCGTGCGGGTCGGCCAGTTCCAGCACGTCCACCGGCATCGGCGGGGTGTCGAGGATGGTCGGGATCAGATAGTCAGTGAACGAGGGGTTGCGGATCAGGCCGTCGCTGACCTGGATCTCCTCCATCACCGCGAGCCCGAGCCCCTGTGTGCTGCCGCCGTGTATCTGGCCAAGGAGGGCCTTGGGGTTCATCGCCCTGCCGACGTCCTGTGCGCAGGCCAGCTCGACCACCTTGACTAGGCCGAGCTCCACGTCGACGTCGACGACGGCCCGGTGCGCGGCGAAGCCGTACTGCACGTGTGCGAATCCCTGTCCGGTCTCGGGGTCCAGTTCGGTGGTTGGCCGATGCCGCCACTGGACCGTCTCGTCGATGACGTTCCCGCCAAGCACGTCGACAAGGTCGGCGAGCACCCCGCCGGTCGCCGCGACGATCTTCCCGCCGACCAGTGACAGGCCGGTCGGCTCTGGCCCCAGTTTCGCTCGGGCGAGCGCGAACACCCGGTCCCGCACGGCGCGGCAGGCGGCGAGCACCGCCCCACCGGTCATGTAGGTCTGCCGTGACGCCGAGGTGCCGCCGGCGCTGTCGATCGTGGTGTCGGCCGGTCGCAGGGTGACCCGTTCGACACCGAGCTCGGTCCGCACGATCTGCTGTTCGATCGTGACCAGGCCCTGACCGACCTCGACGGCCGCGGTGTGCACCTCCACCGCCGGTTCACCACCGACGACCTGAAGACGCAGCCGTGCCGTGGAGTAGTCGTCGAAACCCTCGGAGAAGCAGATGTTCTTGACTCCGAGGGCATATCCGACGCCGCGCACCACGTTCTCGGCGTGTGTCGTGTTGGACACCCCACCCGGCATCGCCCGCAGATCAACCGATTCACCATGGCCGTTCGTGGGCAGAGACCGGTCACGCACCAGCCGCAGCAGCTCGGCCACGGGCGCGGGGGAGTCGACGACCTGGCCGGTCGGCATAACGCTGCCCTCGCTCATCGCGTTGCGCAGCCGCACCTCGACCGGATCCAGTCCGAGTGCCTCGGCTAGTTTGTCCATTTGCGACTCATAGGCGAACGCCGCCTGCACCGCGCCGAATCCGCGCATCGCGCCGCACGGCGGGTTGGTGGTGTACGCGCCCCAGCAGTCGATCGTCACATTGTCGACGTCGTACGGTCCGACACCGAGAGTGGCCGCGTTGCCGACCACCGCGGGCGTGCTCGAGGTGTAGGCGCCGCCGTCGAGGTAGATCCGGGACCTGACGTAGACCAGCTTGCCCTCGTGTGTTGCCCCGTGCTCGTAGTACAACGTCGCCGGATGCCGGTGCACGTGGCCGTAGAAGGATTCCTCCCGGTTGTACACCATCTTCACCGGTTTGCCGGTGTGCAGCGCGAGTAGGCACGCGTGTACCTGGATGGACAGGTCCTCGCGGCCGCCGAACGCGCCGCCGACCCCGGCGAGGGTGATCCGCACCTTGTCCGGCGGCAGCCCGAGAGCGATACAGACCTGTTGCTGGTCCACGTGCAGCCACTGGGTGGCCACGAACAGATCGACCCCGCCATCCTCGGCGGGCATGGCAAGACCCGACTCGGGGCCGAGGAACGCCTGGTCCTGCATGCCGACCTGGTACTCGCCGCGGACCACGACATCCGCGGTGGCGTCCTGGTCGCCTCGAACGACACGGACATGACGCACCACGTTGCCGCCCGGGTGCAACGCCGGCACGTCACCGTGCACCGCCTGCTCGGCGTCGCTGACCGGGGGCAGCACCTCATAGCCGACCTCGATCCGCCGCATCGCCCGCCTGGCCGTCTCGGGATGGTCCGCGGCGACCAGCGCCACCGGCTCGCCGTGGTAACGCACCACGTCGACGGCCAGTACGGGCTGGTCCTGGCGTTCCAAGCCGTGCAGATTCGCGCCTGGCACGTCGGCGTGGGTGAGCACGGCGTACACGCCAGGCACCCGCAACGCCTCGGTGATGTCGATGGACACGATTCGCGCATGTGCGTATGGCGAGCGCAGCGTGGTGCCCCACAGCATGTCCTCGTGCCACGCGTCGGAGGAGTAGGCGAATTCGCCGCGTACCTTCAGCGCGCCGTCCGGCCGCTGTGGGCTGTCCCCGACGCCGCCCGACGCGCGCCCGGTGGTGGCCTCCGCGGTCCGAGTGGGCACGGTCCCGGTGGGGCTCGTCATCGTGACACCTCCGTCAGTCGCCGGCACGCCGCGCGCAGGTCACGGGTCACCGAGTCGAGGTCGGCGGTGCGCAGCTCGCCGCCGGCCACCACTGGTCGGCCGCCGACGAACACGTGCTCGGCCAGGGGCGCCGGGCCGAGCACGAGCGCGGCGACGGGGTCGGCGATCCCGGCGTGGCCGAGACCGTCCAGCCGCCACACGGCGAGGTCAGCGACCTTGCCGTGTTCGATCGAGCCGAGATCGGCCTGCCGACCGAGGCAGCGCGCACCGCCCATGGTGGCCAGCCGCAACGCCTCGCGGACCGTCAGGCCGCGTGGTCCCTCACGCAACCGCGCCACCAGCAGAGCCTGACGCAGTTCCTCACCGAGGCCGCCGGACTCGTTGGAGGCAACGCCGTCCACGCCGAGTCCGACCGGAGCACCGGCGTCGAGCAGATGTCGGACCGGTGCCAGACCGGACCCGAGCCGGCCATTCGAGCTGGGACAGTGGGCCACCCCGGTGCCCGTCTCGCCGAACCGTTGGACGGCCTCGTCGGCGAGGTGCACGGCGTGGGCGAGCCAGACGTCCTCGCCGAGCCAGCCGAGGTCGTCGGCGTACTGCGCCGGCGTGCGACCGTTCTCCTCGAGGCACTGCCGCTCTTCGTCGAGAGTCTCGGCGAGGTGGGTGTGCAACCGGACGCCGTGTCGACGCGCCAGTTCGGCCGCCCGTTCCATCAGTTCGCGGCTGACCGAGAACGGTGAACACGGTCCGACGGCGACCCTGACCAGCCCGAGCGGATCGGGGTCGTGGTGGATCCGGATCGCCTCCTCGGTCCCGACCAGCGCCTGCTCGGTGTCCTCGACCAGGTTGTCGGGGGGAAGGCCGCCCTGGGAACGGCCTCGGTCCATCGAACCGCGCACCACGTGCAGCCGCAGCCCTGTCCGCCGCGAACTATCCACCAGCGCCGCGATCTGGTCCCCTCCGTCGGTGGGAAACACGTAGTGGTGGTCGGCGACGGTCGTGCATCCGGTCAGCGCCAGCCGCGCCATCCCGGCGGCCGAGGCCGCCGCGGTGATCTCGGCGTCCAACCTTGTCCACACCGGATACAGCGTGGTCAGCCATTCGAACAGGGTGGCGTCCCGCGCGAAACCCCGCGTGGCCCACTGGTACAGGTGATGATGGGTGTTGACCAGCCCAGGAGTGACAAGGCACCCGGTGGCGTCCAGGTAGGTGTGCGGTCCGGCCGGCCTTACCGCCGGCCCCGCACCGACGGCGGCGATCCGGCCATCGGTGACGATCACGTGCCCGCGGGCGTGCTCGGTGCCCGCCGCGTCGAGCGTTGCCACGGCGGCGTTGTCGATGACGACCGACGCCGTCTGGCGGGGACCCGTCGCCGCGGTCATCGCCTGGCCGCTGTTCGTACCGCGTCCAGGATGGCCTCGTATCCGGTGCAACGGCACAGGTTGCCGGCCAGTGCCTCGCGGATCTCCCCGTCGCTGGGATCGGGCACCCTGGCCAGCAGGTCGTGTGCGGCGACGATCAGGCCCGGTGTGCAGAATCCGCACTGCACGGCACCGGCCTCGAGGAAAGCCCGCTGCACCCGGTCCAGGTCTCCCTCCTCGGCCAGCCCCTCGACGGTGCGCACCGCACGGCCTTCGGCCTGACCGGCGGCCACCAGGCACGAGCACACCGGCGTTCCGTCGAGGTACACCGTGCACGACCCGCACTCGCCCTGCTCGCAGGCATTCTTGGAGCCGGGCAGCCCAAGCCGCTCGCGGAGCAGGAAGAGCAGGCTCTCGCCCTCCCACACGTCGTCGGCCTGCCGCGGCTCGCCGTTCACCGTGAGGTTCAGGCGCATCGCGATGTCCTTTCCAAGCAGTAGTCCCACCAGGCCCACCCCAGCGTTCGCCGGGCGAGCACCGCGAGCGCATGCCGGCGGTAGGCCGCGCTGCCGCGCACGTCGTCGATGGGGGAGGCGGCCGCCGCGACCAGGTCGCCGAACCGCCTCCGTACCGAGTCGTCCAGCGCACGTGGCGACGTCCACTGGTCGGCGTTAGCCAGTTCCGCGGTGAGGAACCGCTCAGCTTCGGTGGCACGCAGCGGGGTGGGCCCGGCCGACCCGATGCCGGTGCCAACGGTGCTGTTCCCGGTGGCGGCTTGTTCGGGGTGCAGCGCGATGGCGAACGAGCAGACCGCGATCACCATGGCGTTGCGGGTGCCGATCTTGCTGAACTGCTGCGGCGCGGTGGTGCCCGGCAGCAGCACGGCGGTGATCAGCTCGTCGGGGGCCAGCACGGAACGCTTGACACCGACATAGAACTCCTCGGCCGGGACAGTCCTGAGGCCTCTGGTCGAGGCGAGTTCGACGCTGGCACCGGTGGCCAGCAGCACGGGGTGAGTGTCTCCGGCGGGAGAGGCGGCACCGAGATTGCCACCGACGGTGCCCCGGTTGCGGATCTGCGGGGAGCCGACGGTGCGGGAGGCCATCGCCAGTCCCGGCAACCGCTGGCCAAGTTCGGTGATGATCCGCGTGTAGCTGACGCCCGCGCCGAGCCGGATGCCGCCGTCGCCGGTGTCCGACCACTCGGCCAGCTCGGCGATTCCGGTCAGGTCGAGCAGCGCGTCCGGGCGTGTGCGGTCGAAGTTCAGCTCCACCATGACATCGGTCCCACCGGCGATGGGCACCGCGTCCGGACGTTCAGCCTTGGCCGCGAGGGCCTCGGCCATGCTGCTCGGGCGAAGGAAGTCCACCTCGCGGATCTCCTCGGAGTCGTACCAGGTTGTGGTGTCATACCAGGTTACGGAATAGGTAGTACACACGGTGCCGGCGCCGGTCGCCAGTGGATTGGACCGCGGTTAGTATGCCTTGACATCTATATTGCTAAGTGGCAATGTACAGGCGCGGTCGCCCGACCGACGCCGACCCTCGTTCCGTACGGAGTTTTCCGACGATGACCAACGTGACCAGTACCACGACAGTGTGTGCGCCGGACCTGTCCGAGCGCCCGCTCCAGTTGACCGTCGAACGCACCATGAGCGCATCACCCCGAGTCCTTTATCGCGCCTGGACCGAACATATGGACCGGTGGTTCGCCCATCCCGGATCGGTGCTGATGATGGCGGAGGTCAACAAGCCGTTCTTCTTCGAAACGATGTACAACAACCGGCGGAGTCCGCACTACGGTCGATTTCTCCGCCTGGACGCCGACCGCCTCGTCGAGCTCACCTGGGTCACCGGTGCGGGCGGCACGGAGGGCGCCGAGACCGTGGTGACGGTGGCTCTCACGCCCGTGAGGTCAGGAGCCCATCTCAGGCTCACGCAGTCGGGATGGCCGAACGAGCAGTCCCGGGATCGCGCCGCCGCTGCTTGGTCGCTGGTGCTGGCCCAGCTCGACGAACGAATGGCGGTCGAACAGGGGTAACGGCACGGGCATGTCCTGCTGGGCTACGCCCGCGGCGGTGAGGTCGGATAGCTTGGTGCCAACCAATGCCGGACGTGAGTGCCAATGAGGTGGAGCTGTGTCTGAGGAGATCCTGACTCCGGAGGCGGTGGCGTTTGTCGCCGAACTGAACAGGACGTTCGCCGACCGCCGTGACGAGTTGGTGGCGCGCAGGGCCGAACGCCGTGCCACGGCCGCCGCCGCGGGCAGGCTCGACTTCCTGGCCGAGACCGCCGAGATCAGGGCGGCCGACTGGCGGGTAGCCCCCGCGCCGGCCGACCTCGCCGACCGCCGGGTCGAGATCACCGGCCCGACCGAGCGCAAGATGGCGATCAACGCCCTCAATTCCGGGGCGAAGGTGTGGCTCGCTGACCTCGAGGACGCCAACACCCCGCATTGGGACAACGTGATTTCCGGTCAGGTCAACCTCTACGACGCGGTGCGCGGCACGATTGAGCACACCTCGCAGGAAGGCAAGCACTACGCACTGCGCTCCGACGTCCGACCCGCGACCATCGTGGTCCGCCCGCGCGGCTGGCACTTGGACGAGCGGCACCTGGAGTTCGACGGGAGGCCAGCGGTTGGCGCGCTGGTCGACTTCGGGCTGCACTTCTTCCACAACGCGCGCGAACTGCTCGCCCGGGGCAGCGGCCCCTACTTCTACCTGCCGAAGATGGAGAGCCACCTGGAAGCCCGGCTGTGGAACGACGTGTTCACGCACGCCCAGCGGCGTCTGGACATCCCGCACGGCACGATCCGGGCCACGGTACTCATCGAGACCGTACCGGCCGCCTTCGAAATGGACGAGATCCTCTACGAGCTGCGCGAGCACGCCTCCGGGCTCAACGCCGGCCGCTGGGACTACCTGTTCAGCCTGATCAAGACCTTCCGCGACGCCGGCGCCGACTTCGTGCTTCCCGACCGCAACAGCGTGACCATGACAGCCCCGTTCATGCGGTCCTACACCGAACTGCTGGTGCGGACCTGTCACCGGCGTGGCGCGTTCGCGATCGGCGGCATGGCCGCCTTCATCCCCAACCGCCGCGACCCGGAGGTCACCGCCGCGGCGCTGGACAAGGTCCGGGCGGACAAGAGTCGGGAGGCCGCGGACGGGTTCGACGGGTCCTGGGTGGCGCACCCCGACCTGGTTCCGGTGTGCCGTGAGGTCTTCGACGGAGTCCTCGGTGACCGACCCAACCAGCTCGAGCGGACAAGGGACGAGGTCGTGGTGACCGCGGAACAGCTGCTCGACGTCGCCGCGACACCCGGTGCCGCGACAGCGGGAGGGCTGCGGGGCGCGGTCGACGTCGGCGTTCGCTACATCGTGTCGTGGCTGTCGGGCAACGGCGCGGCGGCGATCCACAACCTGATGGAGGACGCGGCGACCGCCGAGATCTCCCGGTCGCAGGTGTGGCAGTGGGTACACAACGCCACGACCCTCGACGACGGCCAGGTGGTGACCGCGGAGCTGGTGCGCTCGGTGCTCGCACAGGTGCGCGCCGAGTTGACCGCGGAAGGCGCCACGGCCCATCTGGACACCGCGTGCGAGCTGTTCGAGCGAGTCGCCCTCGCCGAGGACTTCGCGGACTTCCTGACCGTGCCGGCCTACGAGAAGATCGACTGACGGTGGACGTCGACCGGCTCATCGCCGAGCTGGACGCCCGGCTATCCGAAGTGGACAGTGAGCGGGACAGGCGCTATCCCGGTGACGCCGGTACCCGTCAGCCGGTACACACCGTCTATGTGCCGGCCGGCACGGTGACTCCGGATCTGTCAACGGAATGGGGCCGCACGGCGCTGGCCGCTCTCGACTCCTACGCCGCGGACGCGGGCACCCTGAGTCGTGCCACCGGAGTGGACGCCACAGACGTCTACGACCGGGTGCGCGCCAAGCTGGCCACCGAACCGGTCGAGGATCTGCGTGTCGACTTCGAGGACGGCTACGGCCAGCCGGGCGACGACGTGGAGGACGCCGACGTGCTGGCCGCGGCGACGGCGTTGCGGTCGGTGGGAACGCCGTTCTGCGGTGTGCGGATCAAGGGGATGGAGCCCGCCGTCCGCCGCCGTGGCGTGCGCAGCCTGAGTCTGTTCCTCGACGCGATGGACGGAACCCTGCCGGACGGATTCGTGATCACGCTGCCGAAGGTGACCGGCGTTGAACAGGTTGCGGCGATGGTGTGGCTGTGCTCGCGGCTGGAGCGGGACAGCGGGCTGGCCGAGGGCAGGCTGCGGTTCGAGCTGCAGATCGAGACGCCCCAGGCGGTGCTCGGGGCGGACGGCACGGCGACGGTGGCCAAGATGCTGCACGCCGCGGAGGGAAGATGCGCGGGCCTGCACTACGGCACCTACGACTACAGCGCCGCCTGCGGTGTGACCGCTGCGTTGCAGAGCCTGGAACATCCCGTCGCCGACCACGCCAAAGCGGTGATGCTGCTTGCCGCGGCCGGCACCGGAGTCCGGCTGTCCGACGGCTCCACCAACGTGCTGCCGGTCGGTGACGAGGCGAGGGTGCACGCCGGCTGGCGACTGCACGCCAGGCTCGTCCGCCGGTCGCTCGAACACGCCTACTACCAGGGCTGGGACCTGCATCCACACCAGTTGCCGACTCGTTACCTGGCGACGTTCGCGTTCTTCCGCTCGGCGTTCCCGCCGGCCGCGAGCAGGCTTGCGGCCTACCTCGGCGGGACCGGCGGCTCCGTGCTGGACGAACCGGCGACCGCGCAGGGACTGTCCGCGGTGCTCGTACGCGGGCTGGACTGCGGCGCACTGGACACGGCCGAGGTAGAGCGGGCCGTCGGGGTGACAAGGCCAGTGCTGGATCAGTGGGCCCGCCGACGGGTCGGCTGACCTCGCCGGCCGTGCACCGACGTCAGTGCGGTGTCTCGGCTGCCGTGGTGCCGCCGCCATGATGCTCGGCGTTCTGCGGGATCAGCGCGCCGGGCTGTACCTTTTCGAGGAACCGCAGCAGTTCCACCGGGAATGGCAGCACCAGGGTGGAGTTCTTCTCGGCGGCGACCTCGACGACCGTCTCCAGCAGTCGCAGCTGCAGGGCGGCCGGTGTGTCGGCCATCGCCGCCGCTGCCGCGGCCAGCTTGTGGGAGGCCTGTAGCTCGCCGTCGGCGGAAATGATCCTCGCCCGGCGTTCTCGCTCCGCCTCGGCCTGCCGGGACATCGACCGTTTCATCGACTCCGGCAGGGTGACGTCCTTGATCTCCACCCGGTCGATGTGCACACCCCAGCCGAGCGCCGGACTGTCGATGGCCAGCTCCAGATCCTCGTTGAGCCGCTCCCGGTTGGTCAGCAGGTCATCGAGGTCGCTCTTGCCGATGATCGAGCGCAGTGACGTCTGCGCCACCTGTGAGACGGCGAAGGCGTAGTCCTGCACAGAGACGATCGCCTTGGCTGGGTCGACAACGTTGAAGTAGACGACAGCGTCGACCCGGACCGTGACATTGTCCCTGGTGATCCCATCCTGGGCCGGAACAGGCATGGTCATGATCTGCATGTTCACCTTGTGCAGCCGATCGACACCGGGCACCAGCATGGCCAGTCCCGGTCCACGCGCCGCCGTGAGCAACCGGCCGAGCCGAAAGACCACACCCCGTTCGTACTGTCGGACGACGCGTGCGCTGGCGGCGAATCCGAGCACGCCGAGGCCGACGAGCACGGCGACGACATCCAACAACACGCCCATGGCAGTCCCTCCTCAGCACACGTGGTTCCGCTTGTTCCAAGCTACGCCGTCGGCTCGAGGGCGGTTGCCTTGAGCGAACACCACACACAGGTACGCTGCGACGGTGACCGGACGGACGCACCGTGGCGCGAGCTTGGCGATGACGGTCGCGACGGCGGTCGCGGTCTGCGCATGTGGCGTTGCCGGCAAGGCGGTCGCGCCGGTCGCGCGACCGGTCGCCACCACCTCGGCGAGTCCAGCCGCCAAGACCGCGGATCCCACGGCGGCCGCGGCGACACCGACCTGTTCGGCGCCGGGCGTCGACTTCGACTGCGACCTGCGCAACCGGATTGCCGCTGCCCAGGCCTATGTCAACGGCCGCCCCGGCAGCACCGGCATCGTGCTCAGGGATCGGCGGACCGGAGCGGTGTGGCGCAATGATGCCGCTCGCAGACCGGTGTGGACCGCCTCGACGATCAAGCTGGCGATGGTGGTTGACCTGTTGTTGCGCGACCGCGCCGGCACCATCGCCCTGAGCGGAGACGACCGTGCGCTGATCGGGGCGATGCTCAACAGCTCCGACGACAAGGCCGCCGACACACTGTGGTTCCGTTACGCGGGCAAGGATCACATGGCGTTCAACAGCGCGTTCCCTCGCTACGGGATGACCTCCCTGCAGCCACAGCGCGGATTCAGCACGTTCTATCCGTACTGGGGCTTCCAGAAGTGCACACCGGACGACCTCGACCGTCTGATCAACTATGTGCTCACCGAACTGCCCGCGAATCTGCGCGACTATCTCGTCGCCCAGTTGCGTTCGGTCGCCCCGATCCAGCAGTGGGGAGTGTGGGGCGCCGGCCCCGCGGCAAGGCCGGGCAACAAGGAT
Source organism: Kutzneria sp. (assembly GCA_019239965.1). GTDB lineage: Bacteria > Actinomycetota > Actinomycetes > Mycobacteriales > Pseudonocardiaceae > Kutzneria. Next base: position 23,729 of record JAFAZC010000155.1, read on the forward strand.
GGCTGGTCGCTGGAACAGGGCGGCTGGGTGATGAACACGGTGGGGTTCGCCGGACCGGACGAGCGGTACACGCTCGCGGTGATGAACAGCCTGGACGGTCACGGTGGCTACGACGAGGGCAGGGCCACCGACACCGAGGTCGCCAGAATCCTGTTCGCTGGCCGGTTCTGACCGCACCGGGCCCCGCCGGGCGCCCCAGGCGTCCCGATCAGGAATCCCCCTTGGCCGACCACCACGCCGTGTACGCCGGATGCTCGTCGATCAGCGACTGATACCCCTTGAGTACCTTGGCTCGGATGTGATCGATCACCTCGTGCACAGGCGAGCTGCGCCGCCAGGTCAACGCCAGACGGCGACGCAGAGGAGTGCCGGCCAGCGGGCGCAGCACCACGTCGGGGCTGTGTATCGCCGTCGGATAACACGCCGCGACCGTGTGTCCTGACCTGATCAGCATCAGTGCGGTGGCCAGATCGGCGCCAGTGTGTCGGTAGCGTGGGGTGAATCCGGCTTCCTCGCACGCCAAGCGCAGACTGGGCGCCAGCCCCGACAGCTTCTCGTCCGGCATCACCCATTCCTGCCCGGCTAGCTGGGCAAGGCGCAGTTCGCCGTGGTTGGCCAGGGGGTGGGACGTGGCCATGGCGACGAACGCGGGTTCCTGGACAAGGGGCAGGACCCGAACTCCGGGAGGCAGTCGCGGGGAATGCTCGGCGAGTTCGGGCAGCACGGCGATGTCAAACTGATCCGAGCGCAGTTTCTCGGTCAGTCCATCGAAAGTCCTTTCCAGCTCAGTGACCTGATCTCGGTTGGGCAGTACTTCGCGGACTGAGTCGGCCACCATGGCCACGACTGGTCCAAGCGGGCCGCAGACCACCACGGGTGACGCCGGTCGCTCGTTGTCGCTCAGCCGTCTTGATGTCTCCAGTAGATCGTGGAACTGGCCGAGCAGGCTGCGCGCTCTTGTCGTGACATGCTCGCCGAGGTCGGTCAGTGCCACCCCGGCGGTGGTGCGCACGAAAAGCGGACCGCCCAGTTCCTGTTCGATCCGATGCAACTGTGCGGTGAGTCCAGACTGGGCGATCCGCAGCCCCGCTGCCGCCCGGCTGATGCTGCCCGCCTCCGCGACCGACAGCACCACCTGGAGGTGTCGCAATTCGACCTGCACGTGATCTCTCCCAACCAGTTGGTAGGTCGCTGACGTGGTGACGCCGATGACCCACCGCGCCCGACATGCCTCAATCTCCGACGTTCACCGGGCCGGTATCAGTGCCGCCCTGCCGGCGGCGACCACAAGGGCGTACTCGGCGACCCTGCGACCGAGGTGTTCGGCGGTGGCCAGGTCCGAGTGGTGCACCGCCCCCGGCCTAGAGTCCACATCGGACTGAGCGGCCGCGCCACTGTGGAAGCCCAGCCGGTTGAGGTCATCCTCGCTGCCCCTCGAGCTGTTCCATCCCGGCAGCAGGCCCAGATTCACCCAGACCATTCCGTGTTGCGCCGCGAGCGTCGCGAAGTAGCCGAGAGTGGACGACTTGTCGCCCGCCTTCGAACCAGAATTCGTGAAACCGGCGGCCAGCTTGTCCCGCCAGCTCTGCCGTAACCAGCGGCCGGCGGTGTCCTGCGCGAAAGCGTGGAAGATCGCGGACGCGCTGCCCATGTAGGTCGGCGAACCAAAGATGATCGCGTCCGCGCCGTCGAGGACCACCCAACCGGCCGCCGAGACATCCTCCACGCCCACCAACTCAGCCGTGCAGCCGGCCACCGACGTGGCGCCGACGCGGACCGCGTCGGCGAATTTCGCGGTATGCCCTCGACCGCCGTGATATGCGATCGCGATATTGACTGAATGGGGCAAGGCTGCTCCGATCTGGTGACAATCTGCGGCGAAGCGATGACAACACGGCTGGTTCCGGCATATTAACAACAGGCGGTCTTGATCAGGTTTGGTCGAGCTGAGCTGGACGCAGGCGTATTCAACGGTTGACAGAATTAGCTGACGTCTCTATAGCAAACATACTTCAAAGTATGATCAGAGTTTGTTGAGCCCATTCTCAGAATATGTCTCCTTTTCCCATAATTCCGGAGTTATCGCCAGATGTTAGTGGTTTAACCGCGCCTTTTCTGAAAAAACTGTCGTCGGGGTTCGTGAGGGAAAACCGTGGGGCGAAAGTAGGAGGTTGCCGCGTGACCGACATGGGGAAGGCGTTCCGATTGCGGCGCCTGTCCCGCGCCGCCGATGGCAAGTACCTGTTCGTGCCGCTGGACCACAGTGTGTCCGACGGGCCGATGGCCGGCAACGCGGAATGGGAGAGACTCGTCAGAGCTGTCGCACTCGGCGGTGCCGACGCCATCGTCGTCCACAAAGGACGGATGAGGTCGGTCGTTCCAGCGCAACTTGGCGAGTGTGCGGTGGTGGTACACCTCAGCGCGAGCACCGTGCACGCGGCCGATGTCAACGCCAAGGTGCTCGTTGGTGACGTGGAGGAGGCAGTGCGCCTCGGCGCCGACGCGGTGAGCGTGCATGTCAACATCGGATCGGACACCGAACACCAGCAATTGGCCGATCTCGGTGCGGTGGCGGGATCCTGCCAGAGGTGGGGGGTGCCGTTGATCGCGATGGCATATGCCAGGGGGCCCAGGGTGGCCGACTCCCACGATCCGGCTCTGCTGGCGCACGTGGTGAGCATCGCGGCAGACCTCGGCGCCGATCTGGTCAAGACGTCGATGGCGGCACCGGCGGAGAGAATGATCGAGGTCACCGCCAGCTGTCCGATTCCGGTGCTCGTCGCCGGCGGGCCCGCCACCGCCGCCGATCGCGACGGTGCGGGCCTCGCCGAGCACGTCAGGACCGCGCTGGGTGCCGGCTGCGCCGGAATCGCCGTGGGTCGAAGGATCTTCTCCTCGGCCGATCCGCTGTCACTGGTACGTCGGATCGCCTCCGTCGTCCATCCGACAGGGATCCGCTCAGCCGCAATCGCCCATTCCACGACGACGACAGGTGCAGCGTGAAGTTCGCATGGATCGATCTCCGTTCAGTTCCCGGTGAGCAGCTGGACGCGGTCGTGGCCGCCGCGGTGCACGCTCGTGTACAGGGCGTCGTGTCCGATGCCCCTGACGTGTTGGCGGCCCTTCCACCTACTGTGACCAAAGTGTTGCTGTCTGGCGGGCGCGACACCGAGAACACCGCTGACCTGGCGAGCACCGCGGTCACCGACACCGACCAGCTCGAGGCGCTGATAGCGGAGAACTATCCGGGTGCGGTGTTCGTCGAGGTCCGCGACGACAGGACACTGCGTCTGGCCTGCGCGGCGGCCGTGGCCCTGCAGTACACCGTGGTCAGTTTCGTGGATCCGACCAAGATCCCGCTGGAGATTGTGATCGCGGCCGCCGACCGCGCCAAAGGCAAGTTGATCTGTGTTGTCGCCGACCTCGAGGAAGCGGCGATCGTGCTGGACGTGCTGGAGCACGGCTCGGACGGAGTGATGCTCGCTCCACGCGACGCCACCGACGTGTTCGCGTTGGCACGGCTGCTCGAGGCCGGCACACAGGACCTCCAGTTGAGCACGCTGACCGTGCGGGCCATCGAGCACAGCGGCCTCGGTGATCGAGTGTGTGTCGACACCTGCTCACACTTCGAGCCCGACGAGGGCATCCTCGTCGGTTCCTTCTCGTCCGGATTCATCCTGTGTTGCAGTGAAACCCACCCGTTGCCCTACATGCCGACCAGGCCGTTCCGGGTCAACGCCGGTGCCCTGCACTCCTACGTGCTCGGCCCGGACAACCGCACCAACTACCTCAGTGAGTTGCGTTCCGGCGGCACGGTGCTCGCGGTGAACGCCAGTGGGCACACCCGCAGACTCATCGTGGGCAGAGCGAAGCTCGAGTCGCGGCCGCTGCTGACCATCACCGCCCACTCACCAGACGGGGTCGAGGTCAGCCTGATCGTGCAGGACGACTGGCATGTGCGGGTGCTGGGGCCCGGTGGGAAGGTCCGCAACGTGACAGAACTGCTGCCCGGCGACGAGTTGCTCGGCTACCTCGCCACCGACAAGCGACACGTCGGCATCCCGATCGGCGAGTTCTGCAGGGAGAGCTGACAGTCATGCGGCTGATTGAGGACCTGCTCGGCCGTCATCCGGATGGTCTGCGGTACCTGGTGGCTGATCATGACGTCACTCTTGGGGAGTTGCGGCGGGCCGTCACTCAGGAGGCGGCGCTGTTCGCCTCGGCGGGCGTCGGCGAGGGCAGCACCGTGGCCCTTCAGGTACCGCCGAGCTTCACCCAGGTCGAGGTCCTGCTCGCGTTGTGGCGGCTGGGCGCGCAGGTGATGCTGATCGACCACCGGCTCAAGCCGGCGGAAGTGGACGCCTTGCGTACGTTGTGCCGGCCGCAGTACGTGGTTCGCGCTGGCGCCGCCGGATGGTCACGGCTGAACTTCCGTGCCCGCCACGAGCTGGTCACCGAGCGGCGCGCCGAGGGAAGACCCGCGACGAGCGATCACCGTCTCGTCCAGTTCAGCTCGGGATCGACGGGGCTGCCCAAGGTGATCGGGCGTACCGAGGAGTCGCTTGCCGAGGAGATCGCGAGATTCACCCAGATCGACGGGATGCCGAGGTTCGGCGATCGGTTGCTGCTGCTCAGTTCCACCGCGCACAGCTTCGGGCTGTTGGCCGGTCTGCTGCATTCACTTGCCGTCGGTGTGACGGTGGTGTTCGCGCCGCGAACCTCGGCCACCGACATCCTCGCTGCCGCGCAGGAGCACCAGGTCAATGTGCTTTTCGGTGTCCCGTTCCACTACGAGCTGCTCGGATCGGTGCCGGTCCCGCCGCCGCTGCCGAGTCTGGACGTCGCGGTGTCCGGCGGGGAGATGATGCCACCCGAAGTCGCCGAACGGTTTTTCGCGGCCTACGGGGTTCGGGTGGGCGAGTCGTATGGCACGACCGAGACCGGCGTGATCGCGATGGATGCCAGCGGTGGTATGAGGCCGTCGGTCGGGCATGCGGCGCCGGGGGTACGGCTGCGGATCGTGCACGGAGAGATCGAGGTCGCGCTTGGCCGTTCTCCGTACCTCACCGTCGACGGCCAGGACCGCTACGCCGACGGCTGGTTTCGTACCCGTGATCGGGCCACCCTCGACGCGGCGGGCGCGGTCCGGCTGCGCGGCCGGGGTGACTCGCTTGTTGTGGTCGGTGGACTAAAAATTGACCTGATGGAGGTCGAGGCGGTGCTCGCCAGGCATCCGTCCATTGTCGACGTTGTGCTGCTGCACGGCGAGGTGATCGAGGCCTACGTGTCGACAGCGGATCCGGATCTGGAGCCGGAGGACGTGATCACATGGTGTCGGAACAAGCTCGCCGACTTCAAACTGCCCAAGGCGGTCTGGATCCTGCCGCGGCTTCCCCGTACCTCCAACGGGAAGCTCGTCCGCGCCCGAACAGCGCTCCGTGCGGCCGCCATGGCTGAGGCGGTCTCCTGAAGGACTGAAGCCTGAACGACAGAGGAAGGTGACATGCCCACAGCGCAAGACGCCGATGTTCGCGAGTTCATTCTGACGACGCTCACCACCGAGATGAACCTACCCGTCGACAGGGAGTCGCTCACCGACGACAGCCCGGTTGGCGCCGGCGGTATCGACCTGGAGTCGCTCAGCCTCGTCGAGCTCACCCTGCGGTTGGAGCGCCAATTCCAGATCAGGATTCCCGACACCGACATCGAGGCGATCGGTGCCATGACCGTCGGGCAGTTGGTCGCCGACATCGTTCGCCGCAGGACAGAGAAATGAGGCGCACCGCCGACGCGCGTTTCTCAGCGGAGGCGGCAGACAGTACCGCCGACGCGCGTTTCCCAGCGGAGGCCGTATGACTACTCAAATCGGTGTGACCACGGAGGATGTGCGGCGGCTGCTCTCCGATCGTCGTATTTTCCCGGACCTTCCGGGTGATCTCGCCGACGACACCGCGTTGGCGCTGGACTCGATGGGGTTGGTGTGGTTTCTGCATCAGCTGTGGACCCAGTTCGGGATCAAGGTCGACCCAGCGGACGAGGAGTTGGCCGAGTTCGACTCCGTGGCCGGAATCGTCACCTACGTCAACCGAACGGCTCAACGCCAACTTGGTGGCATGGGTGGCTGATGACGTTGTGGTGACGGGGTTCGGTGCCCATACCGCCTTCGGGCGTGGAGCACGCCCGATACGTGAGGGTGTGTTCGCCGGAGTACCGGCTTTCGCGCCGACCACCCGGTTCGACACCACGCCATACCGGACGCCGATGGCGGCGGCCGCGCCGGGACAACCGGTGCTGCGAGACGTTCTCTTCGACTGTGCCAACGACGCGGTCAGCATGGCCGGCCTGCGTTCTGGTGACGATGCTGCCGTGCTGCTTGGCACGGCGGGGGACTGGACGAGAATCACCGGCTTCTGGCGCACCGGGGAGGCAGGTGAGCTCGCCGACAGTGTGCCGGCGCACCTGGCGGATGCCCTTGCCGACCGGCTCGGGTTGTGCGGCGTGCGGCTGGCGTTCACCAATGCGTGTGTGGCCTCGTCGACCGCCATCATCCACGGATGGCGGCTCATTTCAGCCGGACATGTGGCGACGGCGGTGTGTGCCGGCACGTACCTGGTCGAGGAGGAGAACTTCGCCAAGTTCGACTCCGGGCGGGCGTTTTCCCACGACGGCGCGGTGCGACCTTTCTCCGGGGACCGAAGTGGGCTGCTACTCGGCGACGGCACAGCTGTTGTCGTGCTTGAGTCTGCCGAGTCCGCGAAACGCCGTGGTGTGCGGGCGCTGGCACGGATGACAGGATGGGGCGTCGCTTCGGATGCCTACCACATCGCCAAGCCGCACCCTCGGGGACGCGGTGTCGTCGCGGCGACGCGGCAGGCACTGCGCAGGGCCGGCGTGACCGGAGTGGACTACGTCAACGCCCACGGGACTGGCACGCCGATCAACGACAGCGCGGAGACCACTGGGCTACGCTCGGTTCTGGGCTCGTCGATTGCGGTCAGTTCAACCAAGAGCACGACTGGGCACATGCTCGAGGGTTCCGGTGCCGTCGAGTTCGTCATTTCGGTGTTGGCGCTGACAGACGGAGTCATCCCACCAACTGCTGGATTCCAGCTCGCCGATCCCCTGTGCGATCTCGACTACGTGACTGACGGGCCGCGTGAGGCGGATCTGGCCCGGGTGCTGACACTCAATGCGGCGTTCGGCGGAATGAACACCGCGATCCTGTTGGAGCGGGCGTGAGCACTCATGTCCGTGCCTTCGCGTCCGTCGAGACTCCTGTCGACAGGGCCGCGGTGCCCGGTTTCGTCGAGTCGGATTTCAACCCGATGGTGCACGACGTCGCGAGTGCCTGTCTTGCGGGGCAGGACTTCGACGGCGATCGCCTAGCTGTGGTTCTCGCCAGCCTGATGGGAGACGCGACCACGACAGACCTGGCCAGCACGCTGCTTGCCGCCGGCCAGGTGCACAATCCACTGCTGTTCATGCAGGCGACGGCCAACTCGATTCTGGGATATGTCAGCAGGGAGTTCGACATAACAGGCCCGCTGATCAGTCTGTCCTCGACGGACCACGAGTTGTTCGCTGTCGCGGATCTGGTGTTGACCGATCCTGACCTTGACGCGGTATTGACGATCAGTGTCGAGCTCTCTCCGAATCCGCGTACCGCTCAGGCATACCGGATGCTGGGGGCGTCGCCACCGGAACGCGATGTCGCTACCGCCTTCTTACTGGAACGTGCCACGGAGGACATGTGATCACCAAGCAGGAACGTGCGCGAATCAACGCGGACACAGAACTGGGCGCCGGCAACGTCCTGCATCGCATTAGGTCCTACGGACGTCCGCTCGACCAGGAGGTACTGTGGACCGACAGAACCTGGCGAGCCCCGGATGGGGAGCACCCTGGCGTACTGTCTCTGGGCAAACTCTGTGCTGCTGTGGAAACCTACGCGGGCTTCTATCACGCGAGAGGAATCCGCCCACGTGACGTTGTCGGCGTGCTGACCTCCTCGAGTACCGAGTTCGCGATTAACTTTTTCGCACTGACCTCACTCGGTGCGATCCCGTCGTTCGTCAACGCGAAGCTGCGGCCTGAGATCGCTCGTGAGTACATTCGGAGGCAGGGCGCATCCGGAGCGGTTACGGACGCGGAACGATACTCGATGCTCGACGACGGTGCGGACCTCGGCTTCGTCGTGACAGCAGAAGACGTCCGGCCAGAGTTCCGCGCGGACCTCCCGGCGGGTTTCCCATACCGTCACCACGCCACCGATCCGATCATCATCTCGCACTCCTCTGGAACCACGGGCATGCCCAAGGCCGTGCCACACACGCACCAGACCCTGCTGTACGCGCAGCTGCACAGGCTGAAGCTGTCCGTCGGCGGCGCCATGGGACGGCTGCTTGTCGCACTGCCGGGAAATCACAATGCCGCGATGTCGGTCATGATGTTCGGGCTTCTTCTTGGCTCACCGGTCAAGTTGCTGTCGAGTCAGCGAGGACAAGACGTCCTCGATGCGATCGAGGAGTTCAAGCCGACCACGGTGTTCGGCTTCTCCAGCACCTATGGACAGATGGCCACATCCGATCTGTCCGCAAGAGACATGTCAAGTATCGAAGCCTACTACAACACTGGTGATGCGGCACACGAAGCTCACATTAGAGTCTTGGTCTCCTGCGGTAGCCACGAAGAGATCGGACCGGACCTCAAGCCACACCGAGTTGCCGGCTCGGTCTTCACCGATGGGCTGGGATCGTCGGAAACCGGATACTCGATATTCCACAACGGACATCGACCGGGGAGTTCCTCCTTCGGCCGGTGTATCGGCAAGCCAATGAGTTTCGCTCAAGCAGCGGTGTTGTCAGAGGACGGAAGACCGCTGCCAGCGGGCGAGGTCGGCCGTCTCGGTGTCCGGTCCCCAACGCTGACTCCTGGCTACTGGAACGACAGCCTCGCCTGGCACAAACTTCGCCTCGGCGGGTACTGGCTCACCGGAGACCTTGCGTACACTGACGACGAGGGCAATTTCTACCATCTCGACCGCGTTCCTGACGCCGTTCGTACTGGCGCTGGGATCGTGTTCAGTACCCGTACCGAGGAACTGCTGCTGGCCAAGTGTCCTGGACTGGCGGACTGCACCGTGGTGGCCGTCGCCGACGAGGGCGTCCAAGCGGACTGGGACGGCGACGGAACGGCCGAGGCGTACGCGCTGCTGCAGTTCGCTGATGGAAGCGGTCCGGCGGGGGAGCTGACGGAATGGGTCAACGAGGTGCTCCTGGCCAACGACCTCGTTCCTGTTGCGCGAGCTGTGCGGATGGACGCGGCGGACGTGTCGGTGGGAGTCACGGGCAAGGTGCTCAAGCGTGTGATGCGGGGACGAGCGCAGGAGTTGCTTGCCCGCGTCGAGCGAGGAGAGTGACATGCCCAACGAGTCACATGCGGAGACACGATCCGTTGGCGCCCAACCCATGGAGGTCTACCGGCTGTGGTGGTTGCATGACGCCCGCTGGTATCAGGGGGTGGCCAAGCGTTTCGGGCAGCGGGTGGCCAACGAAGTCAACGCGGAGGCGTTGCGTTTCGTGGCGGAGCGAGTCGGTACCCAGGTGGCCAAAGCGTTCGGCCGTCCTGTGGTCGAGGCGAGCGCGAGCGAGCTGGCTGAGCTCTATGAACGCTGTGCGGAGTTGATGTTTCCCAGCGAACTGCGTGACGGTGGAGTCGCCGCGCTCGACGACGAGCTGTTGGAACTGACCATGCGCAGGAACTTCGCCCTGATCATGGTCAGGATGAGTGGCTCACTCGAGGGATATCAGTGCCCGTGCACCGAGATCCACGCTGGTTGGTCTGATGGCCTCGGCGTTGTCCTTTCAGAGAACAGAGCGACTGGTTGCCTGCGTGACGGGGATCCGCAGTGCCGGTTGCTGATGAGAGTCACCGGGAGGCGGAGCTGATCATGCGTGTCCTTCTTGCCGGGGCGACCGGGGTAATCGGCCGCGAACTGCTTCCACTGTTGCGGTCCAACGGACATCACGTGACGGTGATGGTGCGTGACACCTGTGCCAGTCCTCCCGCCGACGACGTGGTGGTTGCCGACATCGTCGACACGGCCGCCGTGTCGTCGGCGGTGTGTATGGCAAGGCCCGAGGTCATCGTCAACCAGGTGACCTCGTTGCGGCCCGAACCTGGCGACACCCGGTGGGAAGTCGCCGAGCGCAACGCCCAAGTGCTCACCGAGGGAGCGGCCAATCTGGTCGCGGCCGCCAGGGCGGCCGGAGTGCGCCGGATCGTGACGCAGAGCATGGCCCGCGTGACAGCGCCGATCGGTGGACCGTTACTTGACGAGGACGCGCCGTTGTATCTTGACGCGCCCGACGCCTTGTGGGAAACGGCGGTTCGTGCGGTATCAGTAGCGGAACGCATTGTGCTCGGGCAAACCACTATCGAGGCGGTGGTGCTGCGCTATGGCTTGCTGTACGGCGCGAATACCCAGTACGACATCAATGGTGCCAACGGTTTGGCGGTCCGGCTCGGCAGGTTGCCGCTGGTCGGCCCCGGCACGGGAATCAGCTCCTTTCTCCATGTCCGGGATGCCGCCGAGGCTGCGGCTCTCGCGGTCGACGCCACCGCGACCGGGGTGTTCAATGTCGTGGACGACGATCCGGTGGCGGCGAACGTGTGGCTGCCGCACTACGCCGCGGTGATGGGTGGCCCCCAGCCGAAACGCGTTCCGCTCGATCTCGGGGTGCGGCTGCTGGGCTGGGTGTCGGCCTACCAGCAGACCAGGCTCCGTGGCGCCAGCAATCGGAAGGCTCGCGAGCAGCTGGGTTGGCGACCGACGATCAGCAGTTGGCGCGGCGGGCGTCAGAACTCGCTCGTGGGGGCAACAAGGTAGGCGCGATGACGTCAGACGTGCCGCACAATTTACAAACTGAGTCGATCAGTTTAGATTAAGTGCCGACGAAAGGAGCGCACATGCGCATCGCGGTACTGGGTACTGGCATGGTCGGCAGGGCCATCGGCACCAAACTGATCGAACTCGGCCACGAGGTCAGAATGGGATCTCGCAGCGCCGACCACCCCGGCGGCCTGGAGTGGGCGGCTGAGTCAGGTGCCAACGCCAGCCTCGGCACCTTCGCCGACGCGGCGGACTTCGGTGAAGTCGTTGTCAACGCCACGGGCGGTGCGGCCTCGCTGGCGGCACTGCGTGCCGCCGGAGCGCCGGCGCTGGCCGGCAAGATTCTCATCGACATCGCCAATCCGCTGGACTTCAGCGGAGAGTCGGTGACGCTGAGCGTGGTGAACACCGACAGCCTCGGCGAGCAGATCCAACGTGAGTTCCCCGAGGCGCGTGTGGTCAAGACGCTCAACACGCTCAACGCCTCGGTGATGGTTGACCCGAGTAGGGTTCCCGGCGACCACACCCTGTTCGTCTGCGGCAATGACGACAAGGCCAAGCGGACGGTGACCGATCTGCTCGTCAGTTTCGGGTGGCCATCATCGGGGATCATCGACCTCGGTGACATCAGCGGCGCCAGGAGTACCGAGATGCTGCTCCCCATCTGGCTGCGGCTGCTGAGCACATTCGGGCACAGCGACTTCAACTTCCACATCCAGCGTGCCCGCTGAGCGGAGGGGAAGGCCCCGCTCCGTCGAGAAGGAGCAGGCCATCCTGGCTGCGACGGTAGACCTGCTCGGTAGGGTGGGATACACCAAGATGACGTTGGACTGCGTTGCCGCCGCGGCCGGTGTCAGCAAGGCAACCATCCATCTGCGGTGGCGAACCAAGGCCGATCTGGCAACCGCGGCGCTGGAATCGATGCGACTCGGCTCCACCGTGCCCCAGGTCGGTGACGTGCGCGCCGACCTGGTGGTCCGTCTCGAGGAGTTCCGGTCGACCCTGGAGCAGGTCAGAGGGATGACCATGATCGGCACCTGTCTTGCCGAGCAGGAGCACACTCCCGAACTGTTCGACCTGTTGCGCGAACGCACTGTCCTGCCGCGGCGAGCTTTGTTCCGCGAGGTGCTGCTCGCGGCCAAGGAGCGC
>JAFAZC010000165.1 GCA_019239965.1 Kutzneria sp.
GTCTCCGCGGCGATCTCCGCGGTGTCCGGCGCACCGGCACACAGCACGATCTGCGCGTCGCGGTCGATGTGATGGGCTGCCGCGACGAGATGTCCGACGCCCTTCTGCCGGGTGATCCGACCGACGAACGCGACGATCGGCCGGTCCGGGTCGACGCCGAACCGTAACAGCGCGTCGGTCTCGGATACCGGACGGTAGTGCGAGCTGTCGATGCCGTTGTGCACGACGTGCACCCTGGCCGGGTCGACGTCCGGGTAGCAGTCAAGGACGTCGTCCCGCATTCCGTCGCTGACCGCGATGATCGCGTCGGCCGAGGAGTAGGCGGTCCGCTCCGCCCAGCAGGACAGCTGGTAGCCGCCGCCCAGCTGCTCGGCCTTCCACGGTCTGCGGGGTTCGAGGGAGTGTGCGGTGATCACGTGCGGGACGCCGTACAACAGCTTCGCCAGGTGACCCGCGAGGTTGGTGTACCAGGTGTGGGAGTGCACCAGGTCGACGCCGCCGAGGCTGGCGGTCATGGACAGGTCGACCGACAGCGTGCTGAGCGCGGCGTTGGCCGTGGCCATGTCCGGCGCCGGTACGTGCGAACGCGCGTCGGCACGGGGACCGCCGAAGCAGTGCACGTCGACGTCGACTAGTTCGCGCAGCCTCGGTACCAGGTATCCGACATGGACCCCGGCGCCCCCGTACACCTCTGGTGGGTACTCCCGAGTCAGCAGTCCTATGCGCACGGCTGACAACCGTAGCGCGATCCGACTAGGGTCACTGATCGTGAAGGGGCAGCCTCACGTTCTCGGTATCGTGCTCGCCGGCGGCGAGGGCAAGCGTTTGTGGCCCCTGACCGCGGACCGCGCCAAACCCGCCGTGCCGTTCGGCGGAAACTACCGGCTCATCGACTTCGTCCTGTCCAACCTCGTCAACGCCGGCCTCACCCAGCTGTGCGTGCTCACCCAGTACAAGTCGCACTCCCTCGACCGGCACATCTCGACGACCTGGCGGTTGTCCGGAGTGCTCGGGCAGTACATCACCCCGGTTCCCGCCCAACAGCGGCTCGGCCCCCGCTGGTACACCGGAAGCGCCGACGCGATCTTCCAGTCGCTCAACCTCGTGCACGACGAACGGCCGGACCACATCGTGGTCTTCGGCGCCGACCACGTGTACCGGATGGATCCCGGCCACATGCTCGACCAACACATCGACTGCGGCGCCGGGGTGACCGTGGCCGGCATCCGAGTGCCCCGCACCGAGGCGAAGGCGTTCGGCTGTATCGATTCTGATCCCCAGGGGAGGATCACCCGGTTCCTCGAGAAACCCGCGGAGCCACCCCACGTGCCCGACGATCCTGAGGTGACCTTCGCCTCCATGGGCAACTACATGTTCACCACGGAGGCTCTGCTCGACGCGCTGCGCACCGACGCGGCCGACCGCGACTCCGACCACGATATGGGTGGCAACATCATTCCCATGCTGGTCGACGCCGGTGTCGCACACGTGTACGACTTCGACGACAACATCGTGCCGGGAGCTACCGAGCGGGACCGCGGCTACTGGCGCGACGTGGGAACGCTGGACGCCTACTACGAGGCGCACATGGACCTCGTCTCGGTGCATCCGGTGTTCAACCTGTACAACCAGGCGTGGCCGATCAGGACCGCGACACCCCCGCTGCCGCCGGCCAAGTTCGTCAACGGCGGCACCGCACAGGAGTCCATCGTCGGCCCGGGATCGATCATCTCCGGCGCCGAGGTGTGGTCGTCGGTGATCAGTTCCGACGTGGTTGTCGAGACCGGTGCACGGGTGGAGGGCAGCGTGCTGCTGCCGGGCGTTCGGGTCGGCAAGGGGGCCGTGGTGCGCAGGGCCATCCTGGACAAGAACGCCGTCGTCGCCGAGGACGCCGAGGTCGGGGTCGACGGCGAACGGGATCGGGAGCGGTACACGGTGAGCCCGGGCGGGGTGGTCGTGCTCGGCAAGGGCGGCCGCGCCGACTGACGCGGTCGCCGAACCTCAGCCCGGTTCGCGTATCAGCAGTCCCTGCATCACCACGTCCGTCGCGGCAGCAACCAGTGCTCGCAGTCGGTCGGGATCGCACCGCAGCGTGTCCGGCCGCCAGGCCAGGCTGACGATTCCGTTCCAGGCCGCCCAGAGCAGGGTGGCCGTGTCGAAGGGTCGAGCCGTCTGACCTCGCCGCTGGCCATGGCCTGCCGCAGCGCCTCGGCGAGCCGGACGTTCTGCTCGTGGGCCCGCTGTGCCAGTCGGGCAAACAGGTCCCGGCCGGCCCGGTACCGGCCCGGGTCGGGTGGAAACGCAGGGTACGAAAGAACTCTGG
>JAFAZC010000199.1 GCA_019239965.1 Kutzneria sp.
TCATCGCGAGGTCGACGTGGACGTGGTCGCCCGCTGGCAGACCGTGTTCGTCGAGCAGGCGGTGGAGGCTGGTCAGCTGTCCGAGGTCGAAGATCTCGTACTCGGGCACGATCCCTCGTTCGCGCATTCTCTTGTGCAGTTCGACGATGAACTCCCAGCGGTTGAGGAACACGTCGTCGCCGAAGTTGACCGTGCCCATCGTGCAGGAGGCGGAGTCGGGCTGGGCGTCGAGCACCCGCAACCGGTCGCGTTCCGGATCGGTCACCGCCCCACCGGTGGACAGCTGCACGATCAGGTTCGTTTCCGAGCGGAGCGCGGCCACGGTGTCGGCGAGTCGGCCGAGGTCGAGGGTTGGCTTCGTGTCCTCACCTCGGATGTGCACGTGAATCATTGCCGCGCCGACACGCTCGCAGTCCTTTGCGGTGGAGACCAGCTCGTCCAGGGTCACCGGCAGGTTGGGCACGTCGGCCTTGCTGTGTTCCGCCCCGGTGGGCGCCACCGTGATCAGGGTGCCATGCGAGCCCGGACGTGGTGTCGACGCTGCCATGACCCGATCTTGGCACACATCGGACGAACGCCTGGCAAACGCTTGCTCCAGGTCGCGGTTGCGGCCGATCCGCGACCGTGCCCACTTGGGCGGTGTTCATCGTTTTGCCCCCGACCGGCATAGGCCTTGGTTACCCTGATGACCGGTACTCTCGCCGGCGCAAGGGAGCGTGGACATGGCATCGATCGACATGGGCAACGGCTACCAGATCGACTTCGACGACGCCAACAAGTTCGTCAAGGCACTCCAGGACCAGAAGGGACGTCTTAACGACTCCCTGCAGAAAGTAAACAGGACTGCCAACGTGGAGCCGCCGGGGGATGACGACTACAGCGGTTCGTACGTGGGTTACGGTGTCAATCCCATGGTCAAGCAGCACGATGACTGGAATACCAAGAAGCAGCAGGAGCTGCAGGATCTGATCGACAAGATCACCGCAGCGGTGGACAACTACAAGAAGACCGAGCACAACAACACGATGAGGGCGTGAGACGTGCGACTGGCATTGGTATTGGCGGCAGGAACGGTTCTGGGGGCGGTGGCCCTAGGGGGTTGTTCCACTTCGAAGCCGGGCACGCCTGATTCCACTACGGCGGCTCCGTCGTCCACTACGAGTGCTGTTCCCAATCCGCTGGACATTGGGAAGATCCAACAGAGCCCCTGTGACGCGTTCACCAGTGCCGAACTTGCGTCATACATGGGAGCTGTGGACAACACCAGTACCGATGCCAGTGACGGCAAGCCCACGTGCAACTGGCATCCCACTGATGGGCACAAGCCCAATATCTCAATCAGCGTCTATCCAGACCTCGGTGGGCCAGAGGGAATGTATGCCGCGAAGGCGCAATATAACTTTTTCGAGAAGGCCGGTCCAATCAATGGCTATCCTGCGGTACATGCCTCGACCGGTGACAGCCAAACTGGAGTTTGCCAGACTATCGTTTCTATCTCTGACAAGGCCGGGTTTGGGATCTACGTAAGTAACACCACACCGAGTGATCCGAATTACCGGACGATGTGTACCGTATCTGATCAGATCGCACAGCTGCTGGTCGGCAAACTGCCCAAGGTGTCTTGAGCCATATCGGGCGGTGGTGGGTCGCCGGACTGAGCACAACAACACGATGAGGGCGTGAGACGTGCGACTGGCATCGGCGCTGATGGCGTGCGTTGTTCTGGGGACAGTGGTCTTGGGCGGTTGTTCCACTTCGAAGCCAGGTACGCCTGAGTCCACTACGGTGGCTCCGTCGTCCACGACGAGTGTTGTTCCTGCTGTGGCTAATCCGTTGGATGTGACGCAGATTCAAAAGAGTCCGTGTGACGTCTTCACCAATACACAGCTTGCGCAATACATGGGGGAGGTGAGGAAGACCAATACTGACTCCAGCGGCGGCGATCCCTCATGCATGTGGTACCCCTCGGATGGGCACAAGACCACCATCTCGGTCATTGCCTATCCAGACCTTGGTGGGCCAGCGAAGATGTACGAGCTGAAGGCACAATACAATTTTTTTGAGAAGGCCGGCCCGATCAGTGGTTATCCTGCGGTGCATGCCTCAAACGGCGATAGTCAGGTTGCGTTGTGTCAGACCATTGTGTCGGTTTCTGACAAGGCTGGGTTCGGCATTCTGGTGAACAACACCACCGAGTGATCCGAATTACCGGACGATGTGTACCGTATCTGACCAGATCGCACAGCTGCTGGTCGGCAAACTGCCCAAGGCGTCCTGAGCCCGACTCGTGGCGTCTCAGCGGCCGAAGTTGCGGGCGGCTTCGCGTCCGAGTCCTGGAGTGTCCGGAGGTACCGAGTCGGGGTCGATGCGGGCCGGCACTGCCCTGTCACCGGTGCCGGCCACCAGTTCGGCCTCGACCGGAACGGACCGTTTGACCAGGGCGAGGGCGATCGGGCCGAGTTCGTGGTGGCGGACGGCGGTGCCCACCCGGCCGACGGGCCTGCCGTCGAGCAGCACCGGGTCGCCGGTGTCTGGAAGGACGTCGAGGGAGCCGTCAAGGTGCAGCAATGGCATCCGGCGCGGCGGCCGGCCGACATTGTGCACCTTGGCGACCGTTTCCTGGCCGCGGTAGCACCCCTTGTCCAGATGTACCGCGTGCCCAATCCAGTTCACCTCGTGCGGAATAGTGCGGTCGTCCGTGTCGACACCGAGCCGCGGGCGCAGCGCCTCGACACGCAGCGCGTCGAACGCCCAGCTGCCGGCGGGACGGGCACCCGTGGAGGTCACCCGGTCCCACCACCGCGGCAGTTCCGCGCGGGGCACGAGCAGGTCAGCGGCCTGTCCGCCGGGCCACGGCATCGAGCGGACGAATCCGCCGGGAACGTCCTCGGGGATCACGCGAGCCGTCTCCGGTCCGACAACGGACAGGACAGCCAGCTCGCTGGTGGCGTCCCTCGGCTCCACCTTCGACCAGAACCGCATCGCCTCCAGGTAGGCCAGCAGGGCCTGGCCGGTGCCCCGCTCGACGTCGAGCCACACGGTGTCGCCGTGATGGGTGACGACGGCATGGTGTTCAACCCGACCGTGCACATCGAGCACGAGTGCCTCGGTGCTGGCCCCGTCGGCAAGGGACGCCAGATCCTGGCTGGTCAGCGAATGCAACCAGGACAGTCGGTCGTCTCCTGACACCGCGAGCACCTCGCGGTGCGACCGGTCGACGACGGCGACCGATCGGGCCGCCGCGCGCTGTTCGGCGAACGGGTCGCCGTAGTGCCAGGGCATGCCGTGGTCCGGCGAGCCAACCGGAGCATCGACGGCCCCGGGACGGTCCAACATCACTTCTGCTCCTCTTCGGCGCCGCAGTCGCGGCAGATTCCCGACAGCGCGAGATGGCTGGCATCGAGCTGGAACCCGAGCTCGGAGTCCAGCAGCGCGCCAAGTCCGTCCAACAGTGTGCATGGCACTTCGATCACCTGTCCGCAGCGGTGGCAGACGAGGTGCACGTGCTCGTGCTCATCAGCCGAGTAGAACGGCGCGCCGTGACCGAGATGGGTGTGCCGAACCAGTCCCAGCCGCTCGAGCAGCTCCAACGTCCGGTAGATGGTCGTGATGTTGACCGTGGACGCGGTGCGCCGCACGTGCTGACAGATCTGCTCGGGGGTGGCGTGGGCCAGCTCTCGTACGGCGTCCAGCACCAACTGGCGCTGCGGCGTCATGCGCATCCCGCGCTCGTGCAGCGTGCGGCGAAGTCGCGCGGCTTGCGGCGGGCTCACGGTCTCCACGTCCTGATGGTAGGCCGCACGGTGGTGAGTAGGCTCGTTCCCATGGTTGTGTTGGCCTTGCTGGACGGAACGATCGTCAACCAGGAGACCCCGCTGCTGCGCGGGGACGATCTCGGACTGCTCCGTGGCGACGGCGTGTTCGAGACGATACTGGTGGTTGACGGAAAACCGAGGGAACTCGGGCCGCACCTTGACCGGCTCGCCCGTTCGGCCGCCATGCTCGAGTTGCCAGAACCCGATCGTGCAGCCTGGGTGCACTGTGTCGACACGGTGATAAGGAACTGGACGGGCGGGCCACAGCTGGCTCTCAAGCTGGTGCTGACGAGAGGGCCGGAGTTCGGTGACGGCACGCCGACCTCGTATGCGTTGGGTATGCCGATCGCCGCCAAGGTGCTTCGCCAGCGCGCGGAGGGGATTTCGGTGGTGACCCTTGAACGGGGCATCACTCCCGGTCTCGCCGAGCGGGCCCCCTGGCTGCTGCTCGGCGCCAAGTCGCTGTCCTATGCGATGAACATGGCGGCGGTGCGGTATGCCGAGAAGGTCGGCGCTGACGACGTGATCTTCAGTGCCACGGACGGCTCCGTGCTCGAGGGACCCACCTCCACCGCGATCGTTGCCCGGGGCAGGACCCTGCTGACACCTCCAGCGAGCCTCGGCATCCTGCCGGGCACGACGCAGGCGGCCCTGTTCCGTGCCGCGGAACGGGCCGGATGGTCGGTCAAGGTCGAACCGCTCCAGGTCGATGATCTCACCGACAACGACGGTGTGTTCCTCACCTCGAGCGTCCGCGCCGTCACCAGGGTGCATACCGTCAACGGTCAGGCGCTGCCGGACTCCTCCGCGCTGCACGGCGAGCTCACCGCGCTCTACGAGTCGGAGTACTGAGCCGGCAGGGCCCTGGGTGCCCGTTCAGCCCACGACCCGGTGCAGGTGCGCCGACGCGTGCGGCTGCAGCGGTTGGCCGGCCATCGCGCGCTCCTCGACGTAGGCGAGGTCGCCGTTGTTGACAAGGCCGTACAGCCGGTGGGCGGCGGTGACCTCCTTGGCGGTCGCGGTGCGCATCACGACATCGGTTCCCAGCTCCCAGGAGGTCTGGGTGCGCGGCTTGCCATAGAAGATCTCCACGATGCCGGTGGCGTGCGCGAGAAGGACCTCGATAGTGTCGTCGGGCTGGGGGCGCCAGAAACCTGTCTCGCGCGCCGCTTGGCCGATCACGCCACCATCCGCGTCCAGCAGCCACGCGCGGGCCTCGTAGTGGAGGAAGGGACGCCCGTCGTGGGCGAAGGTGATCTGCTGACCGTAACGGAACGGGCCGTCGATCGTCGGATAGACGATCTCACCCTCGCCGCGCCACACGCCGATCAGCGGCAGCAGGGCGAGGCAGGCGTCGTGCAGGTTCGGACCGAATCGCAGGTTCGCCGTATCAGCGGGAATCGGCATGTCGTCGAACTGGGGGAGGTTGCGTTCCCTCGTCGAGCCGAGCTGTGCGGGATCAGCCATGGTCAGCGCCGACCGGACGACAGGCGGCGCGTGACGGTGACCGATGCCCACAGGGTTGCCACGCAGCTCAACACCATCAGTGCCGCGAAGAAAAGCTCCACGTCCCAAGGGTATCCGGTGTGTCGTGGTCCGGTCCCGCTGCCACGCCGGGACCGGACCGACGGCACGGTCAGGCGAGCGCCACCGTGACACTGTGCAGGCCGAGGTCTCTCGCATCCACAGCGGTCTCACCGTTGCCGTCGCGGTGTAGCGCGCGTACCGTCCACCGGCCGGGGGCGGCGAAGAACCGGAAGTCACCGCCGGCCGAGGACACCACCTCGGCGGTGAACTCACCGCCCGAGTCGAGCAGCCGGACGAACGCTCCGCCGACTGGTATTCCGCCCGACCGCACCGTGCCCGTCAGCACGACCTCCCGACTCGGGTCGACGTTCACGGGCAGCGCCGCGGCCTGTTCGGGGGCCCCACATCCGCTGGTCACCGGGTCATCTCCTTTCTCGAGCAGAGGTCCGTTCGTCAGGCGCCGAGCGCGACAGGAACGCCAACGAGTGAGCCGTATTCGGTCCACGAGCCGTCATAGTTCTTCACATCCGAGTGGCCGAGCAGTTCCCGCAACACGAACCAGGTGTGCGAGGAACGCTCGCCGATACGGCAGTAGGCGATGGTGGGCTTCGAGCCGTCCAGTCCAGCCTCGCCATAGATGTCACGCAGCTCGTTCTCGGCGCGGAAGGTTCCGTCCTCGTTGGCCGCCTTGCTCCACGGCACGTTGATCGCGCTCGGGATGTGGCCGGCGCGCTGTGCCTGCTCCTGCGGAAGATGCGCGGGCGCGAGCAGTTTGCCGGAGAACTCATCGGGCGAGCGGACGTCGACGAGATTCTTGGTGTCGATCGCGGCGATCACTTCGTCCCGGAACGCCCTGATGGACAGGTCCTGTTCCTTGGCGGTGTAACTGGTGTTCGGCCGCTCGGTGACGTCCTTGGTCAGCGGACGGCCGTCGAGCTCCCACTTCTTGCGTCCGCCGTCGAGCAGCCGCACGGTGTCATGACCGTAGAGCTTGAAGTACCAGTACGCGTACGCGGCGAACCAGTTGTTGTTGCCGCCGTAGAGCACCACGTTGTCGGAGTTGGAGATTCCCTTCGCCGACAACAGTTGTTCGAACCCGGCACGGTCAACGAAGTCCCGACGCACCTGATCCTGCAGTTCGGTCTTCCAGTCAATCCGCACCGCGCCGGGGATGTGTCCGCCTTCGTAGGCGCTGGTGTCCTCGTCCACCTCGACGAACACGACGCCGGGTGTGTTCAGGTTTTGTTCGGCCCATTCCGCCGAGACCAACACCTTGTCACGACTCATCGAACAACTCCCGTTCCTTCTTGTCCATAGTGGACACTCGACGGTTGTTTGCTTGGTTCACTTGCCGATATGCGGCGCGAGCCGGCGGCCGAGCAGATACATTTCGCAACCGAGGCAGAGGCCGAACGCGGCGTTGAGGAAGGCGGCGACCAGAGCGAGGGCGGTCGCCACGACGCCGACCATGGTCGCGCCGCTGACATAGCCGATCGTGCCTACCAGTGCGAACACGAAGCCGACGCCTTGGGCGAACTGCGGTGGCGCCACGTCTTCACGCTCGTCGGTCGGCCTGAGCCGTGGCGCGACAAGACGCCGGTACAGCATGCCGTACGGCGCGTGTTCCAGGCCGAGGAACGCGCCAACGGCGAACACGATCGCCTGTACCGCGAGCAGTAGCCACCAGCCGGTGACCAGCGTGACGGCGAGGACCACGGTGGTGGTCCACGCTCCGAAGCGTGGACCACGCGGGTCCACTTGAGCTGTGGTGGACATACTCCGACCCCTTGAGGAGGACATGCACTGACCCGGTGGTGGTGTGGCGTGGGGGAGGTGCGGAACGAGCTGTGCCGACACCTCGGCATGTGCCGGTCAGGCGGTCGGACAGAGGCTGCTACGCACGCGGCAGAGATCCACCGTGCGTCGCTTGGTCAGCAGCCAACTCACAGAAGACAGGCTACTCGGATTACCGCTGCTCGGGAGGGTCGTCCA
>JAFAZC010000208.1 GCA_019239965.1 Kutzneria sp.
CGAGGAGCGTGGCGTCCCCGCCGTCGTCGAGCAGCATGTTCGGCCCCTTGCCGTCAGGCCAGGTCAGCATCTGCTCGGTGCACCACCAGTACTCCGGCAGCGTCTCGCCCTTCCAGGCGAACACCGGAACGCCTTTGGGCTCCTCGGCGGTGCCGTGCGGTCCGACGACCACCGCGGCGGCGGCATGGTCCTGGGTGGAGAAGATGTTGCACGAAGCCCACCGAACCTCGGCGCCGAGCGAAACCAGGGTCTCGATGAGCACGGCGGTCTGCACCGTCATGTGCAGTGACCCGGAAATCCTCGCGCCCCGCAACGGGTAGACTTCGGAGTACTCCCGGCGCAGCGACATCAGCCCAGGCATCTCGTGCTCGGCGAGGCGGATCTCCTTGCGCCCGAACTCCGCCAACGACATGTCGGCGACGGCGAAGTCGATGCCGGCTCGGCTCTGCAGCCTTGCCGAGGTGAGCTCGTCTGCGGTCATCACGGGTTTCCCTCCCAGAAACTGTGCGTCTGGTTCGCACACTATCTCGTCGTTTCCCCCGCCACGCCGGGGCTGGTTCAACGGACAATCGGGGCCGGATGGCTGAGGATGGCGTTCTGCCCTGATGACGGGCCGCGGATCAGGCAGGACGGTCGCAGGAGGTCACGTGCTGATCGCTGGAGCCGACACGAAAGTCGTCGAGTTGCGGGTGCACGGTGTGCCAGGAAACACACCGGAGGCCTTGGTGGACGCGGTGGCCGCGGTCGACGTGGCCGGTGACGGCGTCGGCCGGATCGTGCGGCCGGCCGACAGGCTGCGCAGACCGGCGCCGGGACCAGTACTCCGGACCGGAACCGGGCCGGTGCCACGGATCATCGAGGGATACCTGTGGGGCGACATGACCTCGGGTGGTCTCGCCAAGGCCGCATGGGCGCTGCTGCTGCCGTTCTCGCTGGTGAACATGGCCCAGTGGATGTTGCCGCCGATGTCGGACCGGGGTGTTCTCGGGCGGGCACTCGGTTGGTCGCTGCGCGCACTCGTCCGGCTGGCCGCGCTCACGCTCACGATGCTGATGATCACGCAGGTCGCGGTCATCAGCCTCGATCTGATCGCCCAACAGTGGCTCGACCGGGTCGACCAGCTCAGTGCCGTGCGTGGACCCATCGGTGTGCTGCCGGTGATCGGCGTGACGGGAGCCCTGCACCTGCTGTCCGCGGTGGACTGGCGGGTGTCCGCTTCGGCACGGACCGGCTTCGGCCGCCAGTCTCCGCTCGGGTCGAGGGTCGTCGCCGACCCGAACGCACCCGCGCTGCACGCCGTGCACTTCACCGCCGCGTTGGGGATCGTCGCGGTGCTGGCGACAGGAGGACCGTTCCGCCCGGCGGTGTCGGGTGCCGTCACGGTGGTGTGGGTCTCCTCGATGACATTGATCGGGCTGAGCGTGCTGATCACGGTGCTGCTGGACGCCCCGGACGAAGGCCGCTGGTTCCGGCCGCCGCTGCGCCGCGCGATGGCCGGGGCCGCACTGGTCGTCGCGGTCGCCGCCGCGGTGTTCGTGCCGCTGCCCGGTGGCAACCACCACCTCGCTGGCACCGACCCGACCGTGCAGGCGGTAGCGGCTGTGCTCGCGGCGATCTGTGTGGTCTTCTCGTTGTTGTTGATACCGGCCGCGCTGCTGTCCCGGCGTGGCTGGGCCATGCTGCCCGTCACCCTGCGACCATGGGCCGGTGGCTGGATGGCCGCCCCGGTGCTGGTCATCGCCGGTCTGTTGGGCGGCGGATTCGGCGCCGGCGTCGCCATCACCGTGCAGCAGGCGGTCCGGGACGTGCCGCTGCAGCTACCCGAGGGCTATCGGTACGTGACGCTGCTGTGGGGCGCCAGCGCGGTCCTCGTCGCGGTCGCGGCGATCGTCGGAGCAGCCGTCGTTCTGATGACCCGCCGGGGCATCGGCGCGGAGTTGACCCTGCTGCATGAGAACAGGCCGCGGGACGCCCAACTCGCCGCCAGCGCGTGGCGCCGTGCCGAGTTGGGCCATCGACACCTGCACCACCTGGTGCTCGGCCTCGCCGTCGTGCTGTCGGTCGGTGCCGTGTTGTCACTGGCGCTACAGCTGCCCGACTTCGCGCTGCCGGCGTGGGCACAGCCGCTTTCGGGCCTCGGCGTCACCGCGCTCGGCGCGCTGGCGATCGGCCTGCTGCGCATCGTGTACCTGGCGTCCAATCGCCCGGACACCGCCCGCCACCTAGGGGTGCTCGCCGACCTTGCGTGCTTTTGGCCACGGGACGCCCATCCGATCGTGCCGCCGTGCTACGCGCTCAAGGTGGTGCCCGAGGTTGTCGCACGGGCCGCGCAGCATCTCGCGGACCCATCGACCAGGGTCGTCCTTACCGGGCACAGCCAGGGCAGCGTACTGATGGCGGTGGCCGCGGCACGACTGCTCGACACGCTGCCCGCCGCCGACCAGGAACGGGTCGGACTGGTGACCGCCGGCTCGCCGCTGCAGTGGGCCTACTCGCGGGCATTCCCGGCCGTGCTCGCCCATTCCTCGCTCGCCCAGCTGTCCGACCGGTTGGGTGAACGATGGAGGTCGCTGTGCCGGGGCACCGATCCACTGGGTGGCGCGGTGACCACATGGGGCCGCCAGGTGTTCCACGGCAAGCTGCTCGGCATCGGCTTCACCGGCCCGCTTCCCCCCGCGACGCGCGGCAGGAACGGCGCGCTGGTGCTCGGCAACGAGCACTGGCTGCCGGATCCGCAGGCTGGTCCTGTCCCCGGCCGGCAGTGGCACCCCGGTGTGCTGCGACACCGTGACTACACCTCGGATCCGGAGTGGGATCGCGCGGTCGCACTGGCCGCCGGCCTCGAGTCCGAATCGGACGGACAAGGCTCGCCTTTCGGCGGGCCGTCACCGTGCCACCGGGACACCGAATAGGCCAGCAGCGCGTCGGCGATGTCGACGTGGCCAGCCTCGGCGAGCAGGCCGGCGGGGGCAAGGACGCACCCGGTGTCCACGACGACTTCGGCGTGGCGTAGCACCGGCCTCAGCACCGGGTCGGCCACCAGCCGGCTCCGGACACTGGCGAGACGGTCCGGATCGGCGTGCCGGAACACCCCGCCGGAAAGGACGAGCAGCCCGGCCCCCCCGGGACCGAGCTGGCCCTCGGTCAGCCGGAGATGCCTGCGCAGCGCGAGCACCGCGGCCAACCCGGCCAGCGTCGCGTCGACTTCTGATTCGTCCACACCGGACGGAATCCAGTCGACGTCATGCGCCCGGCGGGCGGCCTCGTGGCGCAGGAGCCCGATCTCACCCTCGGACACAAGGCGTTCGGCCTCGGCTTCGCCGACGACACCCGGTGCGGACCACCGCATACCGAGATCCCCCTCGACGGTCCGTCGGTCAGGCGGCAGCGTGACGGTGCGTTCGAAGGCGGACTGCCACTGTGCAGACACTGCCGAGTAGACGTCTGTCGTGGCGCCGCCCACATCGACGACAAGTACCGCACCGGTTTCGTGTCGTTCCGCCACCATCGGTGCGAGCCGGGAAACCCCGCTCAGCACCGCGTCGGGCGTGACCGCGCGGACGAGTCGGCGAAAGCGCGGTCCCCGGGAGAGCCCCTTGCCGCCGATGACGTGGCGCAGGAAGACTTCACGGATCGCCGCTCTCGCCGGTCCCGGCGCCAACTCGCCGACGTCGGGAAGCACGTTGCCGGTCGGGACGACGGTACGTCCGGTTGAACGCAGCATCGCCAGCGCCGCGTCGCGCGCCTCGACGTTGCCCGCGAGCACGATCGGACACCGCAGCCGGTTGGCCGCGATCCTACGAGCGTTGTGCAGCAGGACAGAGGTATCCCCGCCGTCGGTCCCGCCGACCAACAGCACGACATCTGGCTTCGCGGCGCGCAGCCGCCGGACACCGGCTCCATCGAGTTCGCCGGCGCAGACGTGCACGATCCTGGCTCCGGCGGACAGGGCAGCCCGGTAACCGGCTTCGGCACTGACCAGCCGCTCCTGGCCGACAACCGCCAGCCGCAAGCCGCCACCGGCCGAAGAGCAGACGAGGAACTGGGCGTCACCAGCGCCCAGCTCGTCCGCGACAGCGGTGACACCATGTAACACCTCCGGCGGCGTCGTCGGGTGCTGTGCGCCTCCGAGCACGGCACCGTCGGCTCCCACCAGCACCGCTTTGGTCCACGTCGATCCGACATCCAGACATAGCAACGCCATAACGGACACGCTACGTTGTCGCGTCGTGCTGGCATGCACCAACTCGCTGGTCCATGCTGGATGTGAACGATCGCCTTCTTCGCGAGGGAGGCCGTCATGCTCGCCGACCGCGAACGGAACGCAGCCAGGCACGACGGGACAACGGGGAACTGGACCCTGCGGATCGGGTCCCGATCCGATGTCCGAACCGCACTCTTCCTTCGCGACGTACTCGCACTGACCGTGCCCGCAGACCCCTACCCGCCAACAGATCCCTGGGTTCCGGTACTTCCGGCCGGCGATGTCGACAGGGCCGCTGTCGCGGCGGAATGGCTCGACTGGTTCGACAGCATCCTGGATGGTGCCTGCCTTGACGCCGAGGACGGTTGTGATCCGGCCTCAGACTGGATGGCACGGTGGCCGGCCGTACGCGGGGCGCTGTCCGTGTTCGCTGATCCGGTCAGACGGTGGGAAGAGCAGCTCCGGCGCCGCGATCGCCGGCAACCGCGAGTCGACGATCTGGTGGCCGCGGCCGGGTCCGAGTTGGACCGCCAGCCGCGAGCCTTCGAGCTCGCCATCACCGAACTGCCCGTCCGTGGCCAGTTCTGGGTTCGCCGGGGTCACAGCCAGGTGCTGGTCTCGCCAACCCTGCTCGACAACCTCCCGGCCTTCGGTTGGGCGCTGCGGCCGCTGATCAGGGAACTATCCTGACCGGATGCGGCCGTCGAAGTTGTGCCCCAAAATCATCCTTGAGGGCACCCGGCTGACCGGAAAGACTGAGCTCGCCTTCGCGCTCAACGAGCATCCCGAGGTGACGGGTGTGCGCAAGTACCGCTATCACTCGCCGCTGGTATCCGCCGAGTGGTGTGGGTTCAGCAACGTGCCGTGGGGACACAGCCTGATCGACTTCGACGAGTCCGAAATCGACATCGCGATGGAGATCTACCGGGTCTGGGCTCGAATGTTCGAGCTGCAGCGCTACTACTCGTGGATCGTCGACCGGTTCCACCTGTCCACCGAGGTGCACCAGTCCGCGGCGGGCCGCCGGTTCGACTTCGGCTGGCTGGAGGACCGCCTGCGACCCTTGGGCTTCTGCGTCGTTCTGTGCCTGCGCGATCCGGACACCTTCAGCGATGCCCGCACGCAGCGCCTTCGGGTCTCGGGGAATCCCTCACAGTACGACGACCTCGGTGCGTTCGTGCGCGAACAGAACGCACTTCTCGCCGCGGCAGGGCGGTCCACCCTGCCCGTTCTCCCGTTACAGGTCACCGGCAGGGCCGTCGACGACCTCGCCGGCGAGGTGGCCGATTGGTTGGCGGAGCGGAACCTGTTGGGGCAGCCGATGGTGTGACTGGTCCGGCTACGGCCTGACACCGGGCGGCCGGCGCTCACGACTGCCACGTGACGGGAAGATGCGTGAGTCCGTAGATATTGTGCTCCGGGCCACGCAGCGGCACCTGTCCTGGCGGGATTGCCAGCCGCAGCGTCGGAAACCGCCTGAGCAGGGCCGGGAGTGCGGTGCGCATTTCCACCCTGGCCAGCTGCTGTCCGAGACATTGGTGAACGCCATGGCCGAAGCCCAGATGCCCACCCCCCTTGCCGCGCAGATCGAGAACGTCCGGGTCGGGGAACTGCTTCGGGTCGCGGTTGGCTGCTTGAAGGGACACGACAACCGTGTCACCGGCCTTGATGGTCTGGCCCGCTATCTCGATGTCCTCTGTGGCTGTTCGGCTTGTGGTGTGCGCGATGCTGAGGTAGCGCATGAGTTCCTCGACGGCCTGGTCGGTGTTCTCCGGTTCGTCCCGCATGATGGCGAGTTGTTCTGGATTGTCCAGCAACGCGAAGGCGCCAAGCGAAAGCATGTTCGTCGTGGTGTCGAACCCCGCACCGAGCAGGAAGCCACCGATACCGGCGAGTTCCTCATCGGACAAGTCGGTGGTGACGGCGAGATCGCTGAGCAGGTCATCGGTCGGCTTGGCCCGCTTGGCGACGACCAGTGTCCTGATGTACTCGTTGAGTTCGGCGCCCGCATGGAAAATCGCCTCCACGTCACCGCTCTCAGCACTGGTCATCTTCGCTACTTGTCGCTGAAAGTACTCGTGTTCGCTGTAGGGCACGCCGAGCAGTTCACAGATCATCAGCGCCGGAAGAGGTTGAGCGAAGACCTGCACCAGGTCGATCGGTGGGCCCT